>JAUYOW010000102.1 GCA_030697825.1 Gemmatimonadales bacterium
CCGAGAGGCCGAGCGCGCCGAGCATGGCGGCGAAATGGATGGTCCAGCGGAGGCCGTCGCTGGCGCCTCCGTTGTTCGCCATGGCCGCTTCCACGGCCGCGCGGCCGGCGTACTCCGCCTCCACGAACCCCTCGACCGGCAACGCGTGGTCGGTAGCGCGTTCTACGATGGCAGCGACGCGGGCATGGTCAATGTGGACGAGCGTACCGCCGGCGTCGAACAGGATGGCCCTCGGTGACGCCGTCCCGCCGTGCCGCCGTGCCCCCGTGCCACCTTTTTTCACTTCCCCGCCCTGAACCGCAGTATGGCGGCCAGCCGGTCCAAGCGCCGCGCCGGCGAGCCACGCACCACCGCGACCCGCGCCCGCTGGCGGAGCGCGTCCTCGATCGCGTCGTCGAGCAGGTCCGCGATGGGGAGCGGCTCGCCTTCCCCGCGCGCGGAGGCGGCATCCTGGGTTAGCCGGCCGCTGCCTGAGCACCGGAAGCCCGGCAACTCGGCGTCGTGATCCACCAGCAGCGTGCCCACTTGTCCCCGCGCCAGCGCCTTCAGCGTGGGCTCCACCCCGTTGGCCGCCCAGCCGGTGCCCGCGGCCGTGAGGTAGGCCTCGACGTCCCGTTCCGCGCGGCTCCGGGCCCGGTCGTCGAGGTAGTCGGTGACGCGCTCACGGACTTCTGCGGCCGTCACGTGCTTGGGCGTGAGGGTGATGGTCGCCACGGCGCGACGATCGGTGATGGATGGATGGAGATGGCGGATGAGGGCGCCGGGCTCGGCGCCGATCCCGCCTACCAGTAGTCCGGCGAACAGCTCGCTCCGGAGCCGCTGCGAGACTACCTCCGCTACGTGCGCCAGATGACGGTGCTTCTCCTCGCGGATCCGGTTGTGGAACCGGAACTCGCCGACGCCGGGCGCCGCACCGCGGTCCGGGTGGAACCTTCCCCCCCGCGTCGCGTCCGGCGCAACCAGGCCGTCAAGCTCCTGCGCACCTTCCAGCCCGCAGTCGAAGAGACGCGCCGACCGCCGGTCGGCCACGACCACCAGCACTCTGGTGCCGGACTCGGCCAGCGCGACCAGCTCGCCGACCACGGGCGTGCGGTCCACCAGCACGCGGCTCCGCAGAACGTAGGGGAGCCGGACCACTCGGAAGAAGCCCTTCGCCGCGAACACGGCCACGCCCCGCCCGCCCTCGAGGTTGGACGAGGACCGGAAGAACTCCTCGATCCGCGCCAGGGCTGCCCCGACGCTCTCGCGGTCGGCGTGCGAGAAGCCCGGGATGTCGAGTCGTAGGGCGGCCCGGCGGAGCCGGTTCTTGAGCTTGATGCGGTACTTGTCGCCGGCGCGGTCGCCCGTCTCGAGCTTCTGGTAACACGAGACGACCCAACCTGCCTGGTTGTCGAGCGCCAGCAGCTCGGCGAGCGCGCCATGAAGCTCCGTCGCTTTCGCCGTGCGCCCGTGCGCCGGTGCGCCCGTGCCCCCGTGCGCCCGTGCCCCTGTGCCCCCGTGCGCCCGTGCCCCTGTGCCCCCGTGCGCCTGCGCGTCTGTGCCCCCGTGCGCCTGTGCCTCTGTGCGCCCGTGCCCCCGTGCCCCTGTTCCGCCCCTAGAAAAAGACCGGCTCTCGGTACGCACCATAAACTCCTTCCAATGCCTCGCGGATCTCGAACAGCGTGCAGTACGAGCGCGCGCAGTCGAGCATCGCGGGGATCACGTTCTGGTTGTGGCGAGCGGCGTCGGCCAGCGTGTCGAGTTGCCGGCGGCACCGGTCGTTGTCGCGGGCGGAGCGCAGCTTGCGCATCCGCTCGGTCTGCTCCCGCTCTACCTCCTCGCCGATCTTGAGGAGCGGGATCCCTACCTCGGGCTCCTCCAAAACGAACTCGTTCACCCCGACGATGACCCGGCGGTTCTCTTCCGCGTCGCGCTGCTGCTTGGCCGCCGAGAGGGCGATATTGCGCTGGAACCAGCCCATCTCGATCCCCCGCACCACTCCGCCGATCTTGTCTATCTCGGCGAAGATGGCTTCTGCTTCCGACTCGAGCTTGTCGGTGAGCGCCTCGACGTAGTAGGAGCCGCCCATCGGGTCGGCGACGTTAGGCACGCCGGTCTCGTACGCCAGGATCTGCTGGGTGCGCAGCGCCAGCAGTACCGCCTCCTCGGTGGGGAGGGCGAGGGTTTCGTCCATGGAATTGGTGTGCAGCGACTGGGTACCGCCCAGCACCGCGGCGAGGGCCTGGTACGCGACGCGCACCACGTTGTTCATCGGCTGCTGCGCGGTGAGCGACACGCCGGCGGTCTGGGAATGGAAGCGCATGGTCCAGGAGCGGGGGCTCTTCGCTCCGTAGCGCTCGCGCATGTGACGCGCCCAGATGCGGCGCGCGGCGCGAAGCTTGGCGACCTCCTCGAAGAGGTCGTTGTGGATGTCCCAGAAGAAGCTGAGCCGCGGCGCGAAGGCGTCCACGTCGAGCCCTCGCGCGATGCCGTGCTCGACGTAGCAGAACCCGTTGGCGAGGGTGAAGGCCAGCTCCTGCGCCGCCGTCGCCCCTGCCTCGCGGATGTGGTAGCCGGAGATGGAGATGGTGTTCCACCGCGGCGTGTGTACCGCGCCCCACTCGAACATGTCCACGATGATCTTGAGCGCCGGCTCCGCCGGGTAGATCCAGGCGTGCTGGGCCATGTACTCCTTCAGCATGTCGTTCTGCACCGTGCCGCGCAGCTGCTCGCTCTTCACTCCCTGCCGCTCCGCCGCCGCGACGTAGAAGCAGAAGAGCATCGCCGCGGGCCCGTTGATCGTCATCGAGGTCGAGACCTGGTCGAGCGGGATCCCGTCGAACAGCGTCTCCATGTCGGCGAGGCTCGAGATGGCCACGCCGCACTTCCCCACCTCGCCGAGCGACCGCGGGTGATCCGAGTCGTAGCCCATCAGCGTGGGGAAGTCGAAGGCGACGGAGAGGCCGGTCTGGCCGCGGCCCAGCAGGAACTTGTAGCGCTCGTTGGTCTCTCGCGCGCCGCCGAAGCCGGCGAACTGCCGCATCGTCCAGAGGCGGCCGCGGTACCCGGTGGCGTGGATCCCGCGGGTGAACGGGTACTCGCCCGGCAGGCCGAGGCTGTTCGCGTGGTCGAGGTCCGCGACATCCAGGGGCGTGTACACCGGTTCGACGTCCCGTCCGGACACGCCGGTGAAATCGGCGTCGCGCAGCTCGGCGCGGGCGTACTTCTCGCGCCAGGCAGCCAGCTCGCGGCGCAGCGCCTCGAGCTCGCGCTCGCGCTCCTCCAAGCGGTCCGCGAGGTGTTTGGCCGCGAGATCGGTCTCCAGAACGCTCATGTCAGGCTCCCTTGCACTCGCGCGAGGATCCCTTGCGCAGCTTGGTACGGGCTCACCCGGCCTGCGGATACGTCATCCAGCGCCGACTCCACGTCCCGCTTCGGACCGGCATCCGACCAGACCCACCGTTTGAGCGCGCGGTCCACGACCTCGCGGGTGCGTAACTCGCGGCGGCGCTTCCGGCGAGCCGCCAGCGTTCCCGCGGCCTCGAGGTGCGCGTAGTGCCGGTCGAGCGCGTCCACCAGTTCGGCGACGCCGGTGTTATCGGCGGCGACCGTCGCGAGCACCGGCGGCTCCCACGCGGCTGGGCTCACGGCCGCAGCCTCGGACCCCTGGGCGCCGGTGCCCCCGTGCCCCTGTGCCCCTTTCTTGAGGCCCGCCCCGTGATGCGCTCGCACATGCCGATACGCCTGCCCGCTCCGCATCCCCATCGCGACTTCGAGTTCCTGCCGCAGCCCGTCCGCGCCGGGCCGGTCCGCCTTGTTCACCACGAAGACATCGGCGATCTCCATCAATCCGGCTTTCATGACCTGGATGCCATCGCCGGACTCGGGGACCAGCATGACCACGGTGGTGTCCGCCGCGGCTGCCACGTCCAGCTCCGACTGCCCGACCCCGACCGTCTCGATAAGGATACGGTCGAAGCCGTAGGCGTCCATGACGTCGGCCACTTCGCCGGTCGTGGTCGCCATGCCGCCCTGAGACCCGCGCGTGGCCATGGACCGGATGAACACGCCGGGATCGAGGGAGGCGCGTTCCATCCGGATGCGGTCGCCGAGGAGCGCACCGCCGGTGAAGGGGCTGGAGGGATCCACCGCGATGACGGCTACTGTGAGCCCGCGCGACCTATAGGAAGCTACGAGCCGCTCGATCAGGGTGCTCTTGCCGGCGCCTGGTGGGCCGGTGATGCCGATCCGGCGGGAGCGGCCGAGCTTGCCGTGGAGGCCGGCGAGCAGCTCCTCGAAGCCGGGGGCGCCATTCTCCACCAGTGAAATGGCACGGGCGAGGGCGGCGGTCGTCCGCCCGGCGAGGCCATCTAGGAGTGGTTGAATGGACACGACCTAAATCAAAGCCAGACTTGGGAATAGGTCAAGATTGGGGGGGGCATCCTGGGGGTAGCTTCAATCTGGCGCGCGGAAGGCGGGGCGCGAGGCCGATACCATTGACGAGGCCCAACCCTGGCGTAGCTTGGCGCCAAGGAACTGGAGGACCACGCCGGATGAACAAACGTGAGTTCGTGCGCACCCGCCGGATGCACTTAGCGCCGGTTGACCATGCGTCGCCGCTCGGAACGGGATCGCGGCCGCCTGGGCATCCACGATCTTCTGCTGCATGACGGCGACATATCGTCCTTCCATGGAGGACAAATTGCTATTGTCTTGTCCTTAGTGCCAAGGACAATTAGCGGCCGCGGGCGGCGCGCAGGCGCTTGATCTGCTCGAGGGCTTCGACGTCCGCGATATCGAGCGGCCGGCCGCTTCGCTTGCTGGCGATGAGGTCGTCGATCCCGACGAGCGGAACCTCCACCCCGTCAACATCCACGCGTGAGGCGCCCGGCAGGGCGGTGCGGTAGTTGATGCTCCACGCGCCCAGGAAGATGTCCACCCCCGGGTCGTCGCCGATGACCGTGATGGGGCGCGCCAGGATCTCGGCGGCCGTGAGCTCGCGGGCGAAGCCGTAGCCGACGGTCGCGAGCGCCTCGAGCACCCGTTCCGCGTTCTCGCGGGTGGGCTCGATGAGGATGTCCACGTCCGTGGTGGCGCGGACGTAGCCGTGGAGCACGCACGCTGCTCCGCCGATCACCAGGTACTTCGCATCGCAGCCGTTGAGCGCGGCGCAGACCTGGATGATGCGACTCCTCACCCGCCGATTCGTTGCGCCGTCTTCCACAGGTCGTAGTCGTCCCAGGATTCGAAGCCGATCACTTGGTGGCGCCGGCCGCGGCGCTGCCGCGAGCGGGCCAGACGACCCAGCTCCTCGGCGCGCTCGAGTCGTGCGGCCGGGGTCAGCGCCAACTCGGCCTCGAGGTGGCGGAGCCGCGCGCGCTCGACGTCGGCGGCGGGTGCCGCGTACGGCGCCGGCGCGTCTTCGCGCACCAGGGCCGGCGCGCGCGCGCCCCTCCCGGCATCGTCGCGAACGGCGCCGGCGAGGAAGCCTCGCAGCGCCTCGGCCACCACCCAGCTGCGGGAGCGCTGGAGGGCGCTGGCGCGGCGATCGGCCTCCTTGAGGAGGCGGGCCGGCACGGTCACCGTAACGCGGGCGAGAGCCACGGAATCATACTACGTATGAGTGACTCATATCGCAAGGCCCGCGCCCGTCCGGCCGCCCTTGCGCGCCGCGGGAGGCCGAGGATATCATCGGAGTGCGTGCGAAGCCACTGCGGCGCAGGTGCGCCGCGCGGAGAGGGCCGGGGCGATTGTCCCGGCCTTCATGTTTTCCGGTTACGGGCCCGCGTGCCTGGGTCAGCGAGCGCGCAGGACGGCCTGCCGGCCACAGATGGCGAGGCCGCTCGCTGGCTGCGGAGAACGCTCGAGAGCATGGCGACGCCGTGCTCCGTGAAGGCGTACCGTCGGGCCCGGCGCGCACCGCCCCAACTTGAAGTCACAGATTGTGACTTCAAGATGCGGCAAAGCGTACGGAGGATACCGACTCCCGCCCCATGACCTTGAGGTGCCAGACTGGCTCCTCAAGTTCCGGAACTCTTCCGCAGAAAGGCGAAACATGAAATCTGGAGGAAAGCGCTGGATGTTGCGTCTTACCGCGCGCATGAGAGCTTTCGTCTCCACTCCGTACATCTCGGCCAGCACGGCATCGAGCAGGACCTTGTGACCGCGCAAGAGCATGATGGCGCTTGTGATGCGCTCAAAGGGCACAAGGCTCGCTTCCGACATTGGATCATCGTAGCTGAATCAGATCACCACCGAATTACCAAGCGAGGACCTAGGGTAGTCTGCCGCGGAAGACCCATGTCATCGTTTCCTCCCGTTTCAGGATCATGGCAACGCACCGCCTGCTCGCCGGCGCTGGATGTGCACCACCTTGCCGCTCGCGCCGGAGCCTCTCACCAGCTTCTCCACGGCGGCTCGCGCCTCGGCTTCGGTCCGGCCGTGGAGGTCTAGCGTCACGGCGGGGCGCGCGTCGAGAAGTGCGCCATGCGAAGAGTACCGCGGCTGGCGAGGCATCAGGCCGCGCCGACGGCGCGCGCTACATACTCCCGATACGGTGCCGGCCCGGAGCAAACCGGATCGGCCGCCGAGGTGGATGTCGGGCATGGATGATTCTACGGTGGCGATGGGTCGGGCCGCGAGTCGCCGAACCGATCCGCTTCCGACGGGGCACGACGGGCACCATGAGGTCGCGGATCGCCCGGAATACGACCCGAAGCTGGCTATCGTAGCGGCGCTCGAGATCCTCCAGTTTTCGCGCCAGTTCGGCGTTCGAAGCCAGCATGAGCCGAATTCTCACGAAGGCACGCACGATCTGTACGCTTGTTTCGACCGCCGTTGGGCTGTTCAAGATGCTGGCAAGCATGACCGCACCGTGTTCCGTGAATACGTTCGGCAGTTTCCGGCGTCCGCCCCAGTCGGCACTTGAAGTCGCAAATTGCGACTTCAAGGTCGCGGCTTCATCAGCCGTGAGCCGGAACATGAAATCCTCTGGAAACCGCGCCAGATTGCGCTTGACTTGCTCGTTCAGGCGCTTGGTCGTAACCCCGTAGAGGACCGCGAGGTCAGCGTCCAGCATGACCCGCTGACCCCGCACAACGTGGATGGCGGACTCGATACGCTCGGCTGGAACAATGGCCATGGCCCAAGATGGAGCCCTCGGCGACGCACGCCCAACCGGAAACGCGCGTCGCGGATCAATTCATTGCATCAAGGCAGCCCGGCGTTAAGACTCGTCCCTGACCCGCCGCGTGCGCTCCGGGTAGCTCAGCTTGTCCTCGTGCATGGCGCGGCGCGCGGGCGGCGCGTGACTCGCTTCCGGTGAGGAACTTCAGCGAACGAGGACACGGTAGCCGCCCTCGCCGTCGTCGAGGTCCCATTCGCGGACCAAGGGCGCCAGCGACCCCTTGAGCATGCCGCGAACCAGGTTCTTCAGCACCGGCGAGCCGCGGGAGCTTTTCCCCTTCCCCGTGATGATGTGCACCACCTTGCCGCTCGCGCCGGAGCCTCTCACCAGCTTCTCCACGGCGGCTCGCGCCTCGGCTTCGGTGCGGCCGTGGAGGTCGAGCGTCACGGCGGGCCGCGCGTCGAGCAGTGCGTCATGAGAAGAGTACCGCGGCTGGCGAGGCATCAGCGGCGCCTCCAAGTTGAGGTTCGTGGCCTCACCAGTCTAGGCGTCGCCTCGCCGGCGGCAAGTGATGCGACGGCGCTCGCGGCCTGCGCGGTGTAGCTTGGGGGCGATGCAGCGGTATCGTCTACTCGCGGCCGATGGGTCATTCCGGGATAGCGTGGTGCCCGGCCAGCTCGCGGGCAACCGGCGGAGCCGGATCTATGGGCGGCTGGATTGTCCGTCGGCGATCCGGGTGTTGCAGAAGGGTTACGCGAAGTGGCGGGTGTTCTTTGCGGATGAGGCGGCGGCTGTGGCGGTGTGGTATCGGCCGTGTGGCAGGTGCCTGCCGATTGAGTATCGGGCCTGGAAACTCACTTGCTCGGACCCGAGGAGAGGATGACCCGACTGGACCAAGACGATGTTTGGAGCCTCTACGCGTCAAGTCTGAAGCGGGCGAAAGAAAAGCTCGCCGAGCTCAGCGTGTTTTCTGGGAAAGAGCCGCATTTCTCCGGCCTGAGCGGTTGGGTGTTCGAGCAGACAGTCCAGCACTGCATTCGAAAGGAACTCAAGGCCAAAAGGGTAAGGGCGGAGGTGACAGAACAGGTGAGCCTTGGAGGAAGAGCCAAGGCGGATCTCGTTGTCGGGACCGTGGCGATTGAGATCAAGACGAGCGGACTCTTCAGCTTGAAGGATGCCACCAAGTACAAGCGGTACAGGAAGGCAGCCGAGGCGAGGGGCCTTCGGTACGTGTATCTGACATGGGAGGAGAGCTTCCTGCCCTACAAGCGCGCGCTTGATAGGGCGCTCGGAAAGAAGAACGTTTTCTACCTGAACGACGATGGGGAATGGCAGCGGTTCATTGCGTTCCTTGCTGGGTCAAGCAGCGTCCGTGCCGGAAGCCAACGTGCGGAATAGCGGGAGTTGACAGGAGAAGACGATTGCGGACCGTCGCGAGAATCCCGACGCGGGGCACGAACGCCGGGCCTATCTGCTCCAATCCGGGATGGCGGAACCGGCCTCGAACATCTGTACGTGTTTGTCGCCGACCGCGTACAAATCTAGCACCAACTTCCGGCTCAGCGCGGCCGGGATCTTGCGAAGCTGACGAATCCACTCAGGAGCGTCCGGAACCGCGAGCCCGTATCGAACGCGGGGGCTCTCGAGCTTCATTGACAGCAGCAGCTGCCCAACTGCTGAGTACATGGCTTGCTCGCGCTGCCTTGAAGAATCAGCCTCAACCTCGATTAGGCGCGTACCGAGCCTTACGTGCTCCGCGACCACGTCCACGGACCCGAACAGCGCGTGCTTTCCGAGGACGGCACCGAGCCTCTGAAGGCCTGCAAGTGCCTCCGCAGCACGTCCAGCCTTGTCGGGATGATGCTTGCCGCCCTTCGCCCGTTCCATCGGGTCAACGTCGACGGTTACAGCCCATCCATTCGCTGGGTGAAAGCAAAGCTGGACCAGCGCGCGCTTCACTTCAAGCTGGTACATGTCTCGTCTCGCGGCACTGGACATCCGACATCCGCAAGGTCAACGGCCAAGGGGTCGCGAGTGCTGACCCCTCGCCTCCTCCGCAGGGTAGTTGGCGTGGTTGATCTGGATCTTTTCGTTCATTGCCCCGACAAAGTCAATGCCCACGCGCTCGCACAGCAACAGAAGCGCGATGCCCACGTCCGCCGCTTCCATCGCCACACGCTGGCAGTTGTCTGGCTCCTTCGACCACGCGTCCGCCTCGGCATTCGCGATCCAGCGGTATTCTGCCAACAGCTCCCCCGCCTCTGACGCCACCGCGATCGCGAGGTTCTTCGGGTCGTGGAACTGCTCCCACTCCCTCTCGGCCACGAATGCGCGCAGCCGGACTACCACGTCTTCAAGTCGATCGGCCATGCTCGCTCCTAGCCCCGGTACACCGTATCCACGTGCCACTCGAGGAATTCGCGCGCGGGACGTTCAAGCTCGCGATGGGGGAGATGTATCTCCGCGCCCGCCAGAGGCAAGTACGGCTCACCGTTGTCGAAGTCGTCCTTCAGTTTGCGGCTCACCAACACCTTTCGCTCGGGAGTGACCGAGATGTAGCCCCGGTCGAAGAGCGTGTGCACGTCCGAGCGCAGCAACAACCCGTTGTCGAGCCGGTGCTGGCCGCCCTCAGCCACGGGCTTGATGTGCGCCGCCTGGAGTACCGGCAGGGCCTTCTCACCCGAGATGGCGCACCGCCGGTTATACGCATCCGTCACCATGACCCGGAATGCGCCCTGGCGGAGTCGCATACGCCCACGCTGACCCTCGCCGTACATCGAACCGCCGATCTCGACGGGCCGCTCCGCACCGGCGTGCAGTGTCAGCGCCCGTGCCTCAAGTACTTGGTCCCACAGCGCACGACCCTCGCCAGCGCCGAGATCGTACCCTTTCCCTTGCACCACGCTCTTGGCGAAGTCGGTCGGAGCCGGGATCCATCGGTCTCGCGGGAGGAAAAACGGTTCCTGGAGCACGATGCAGCCGATCTCGTAGTCCTCGCGCGCACTGGGCGGGATCGCGCGCCGCCTCTCGATCAGCTGGCGCATCCGTGTGTAGGATGGCGCCCCGTTCTTGATGCCGAAAGTGTCCCAGACGATGCTCACGGGCAGCCGCGTGAAGGACGCGAAGAACCCGCCGCCGGCAATGAAGTTCAACGGCCAATGGAGCTTGAACAGCAACGGCCCGCCGTCGGAGAGCTGCCTGAAGTCGCGCCCCCCGCTGGGCTGCCAGAAGTTGACCTCGTCGATGCCCTCCTGCGCCGCGAGGAATTCGAACCAGTCGTTGTCGGTCACGGCGACGAAGGCCTTCACAGCGCCATAATAACCGCCAGGCAGGCCACGCGGAACAGGCTTGAACTTCTGCTAGGCCGCCAGGAACCGCTCGTACCGCTCCGCAAGGTAGTCCCGGTTCGGCCTGAGCTCCGTCCGCCGCGGCAGTTGGATCAACGCCCCGTGCATCTCCTTGAGCCCGTGCTGGAGCATCGGGCCGTCGCGTTCATCCAGTACGTCGTGCCGGATCGTGATCAGACAGTCCGGCGAAATGCCGAGGATGTCCACGTCGAAGGCGGCGTGGTGGATCTTGCATAACGCCAGCCCGTTTGGCACCTCGGGCCGGCCCCGCTCGTCCCGGTCCGGCAGGATGTGAGCCGCGTCGAGCAGCTCACCATGCCGGAGATGGCACACCGCGCACGAAGTGTGATACGCCCGTACCACCAGCTCGCGGAACCGGTGTTGGTGGAGGCGTTTCTTCACTGACACGGTCTGGTACCCGCGCTGCGCCGCGAACTGCGTCGGATCGATCCCGGGCGCGATCGGCGCATAGCCGAGGACGTCGGCCGCAACGTGGAACGTCAGATCCGCCGGGTCGTCACCCACCACGTACACCGGATAGACCGCTTCGTACAGGCCTGGCTCGATCCCGTAGAAGTAGATGAGCGGGCGTTGCACCTCCATCGCCCGCCGCACCGCCCGGTTGGTCCACAGGTCCGGATCCTCGCCCTGATAGCGATACACAAACCACCCGTCCTCGGACGCCACCTGATCGTCGTAAGGCGGCGTCTTACCCGCCCGCGGCGGCGTGGTGGTGATTGACAGCGCCGGCCCCTCGGCGCCTAACTGCTTCGGCCGCCAGATGCCGCGATACCGATTGAATAGGGGGATGCGCTCGCCGCGGAACTCGAACCCCGCCTCGAGATCGGCGAGCGAGACCAGGCCGCCCGACCGGTCGCGCAGCCGGCTGAGGTGATCGAACGCCGCGAGTCGGAGCTCCCAGTCCGCGTCCACGCCACTCACGATGCGCCCGTTCAGCCCAGAGCGCTAGGCAGGCCGGCGCGTCTCCGACACAAGGTTGACCTCACCCCTTTGCCACCCTCATCCTCTCCCCCATGCGCCATCCCTTGACCGCCGCCTTCGCGGCCTTGCTCCTAACGCCCGCCGAGCCCGTGTGAAAACGCCACTTTGGCAGCAGTGGCAGCGTTGTAAATCAACAACTTAGGGGTGCTCAGAACGGTGTTTTCGCACAGGCTCCGCCCTGGCCGCTGCCCAGTCCACCGCGCCGCCCCCGCCCCCGGCTGCCGCCAGAGCGGCCACCACGCCACCCGCGCCCGGGCGCGTCGTGCTCCCCGCGTCCTTCGACTCGGCGCGCACCTATCCGGTCATCGTCATGTTCCCCGCCTCGAGCGGCACCGCCCTGTCGCTCTTCGAGAGCTACCAGCCGCCGGAAGGCGCGATCGTGGTCCTCAGCGCAGGCCAGGGTTCGCCCGACCTCCGCACCGGCTACGTTTGGACCCGCACCATCGCGCGCTACGACCAGCAGCTGCGCGCCGACCTCGCCGCGCTCGCGCGGGAGCGCCGCGCGGACACCACCCGCGTCGTGCTCGCCGGCTTCTCCATGGGCGGCGACCTCGCCTGGGCCCTCGCGCTCCGGAACCCCCAGCGCGTCCGCGGCGCCGTCGTCATGAGCAGCCGCGCCCGCTACCGCGCCCGCGCCACCGACATGCGCACCCTGGCCGCGAACGGCGCCCGGTTCTTCCTCACCATCGGCGGCGCTGAGGATCCCACCCGCCGCGCCGGCGCCCTCGCCGCCGCCCGCCTCCTCGACTCGCTCCAGATCGCCAACCGCTTCCGCGAGATCTCCGGCGCCGGCCACGCCCGGGCGCCGGCGGAGATCTGGGAGGAGGCGCTGGCCTACGTGCTCCGGCGGGATTGATTCTCCCAACCTCAACGTGAGGTCGCGAATTGCGACTTCACCGCAGCGAACTGGGCGACACGACCGAAGTTCCCGCCCCGATGACCCTTTGGTGATATCAGCCCGCCACATTGCCCGAGCCGACCACGACCACTGTTGACGGCGACTCTCCAATCGCCTAGTTTCACCATATGGTTATGGTGCTTCAGTATGCCGCGATGGGCCTCCAGGGCCGTGAAACGGATCCGCCACCTCGCGGTCCTCGGTCGGGTACGGTTGACCCACAAGGCGCGTCTCGAGCTCGCGGAGCTCGCCATCGGCCTGGGCGCCAGCGACGTGCCGGCGCTGCTCGCTGGGCTCGATACGGGCAACGCGGCGTCGCGCTACCGTTCCTCGCTCACCGGCGAGTGGCTGCATGTCTTCCATCCGGTCGCCGCCGGTGTCCGCCTGTACATCAAGGTCGTGCTGCGCCATCACTGCGTCGTCGTCTCCTTCCATGAAGACGAAAGCACCGAGGAGAGCCATGAGGGCTGATCGCACCCGCGCCGGAGCGCACCCTCGCCGCACAACCGTCCTCCCCGACGACGCGTGCCCCACCTGCGGCACGATGATGGTCGAGCGCCGCGCCGCGCTCACGCTCCCGGTGAACAGCGAGGTGATGCGGGTGCCGGACTGCTCCCACCTCCGCTGCCCCAGGTGCGGTGAGATCGTCCTGCGCCTGGACGAGGCGCGGGCCCTCGATCGCGGGGCGTTCGACCGGTACCGGACCAAATACGGCCTGCTCTCCAGCACCGAGATCCGGGCCATCCGGCAGCGCCACGGCCTCACCCAAGGCCAGCTGGCGCACCTGCTCAGGCTCGGCAGCAATACCGTTTCGCGCTGGGAAGCCGGCCGCAACGTGCAGTCGGCGGCGATGGACGTGTTGCTCAGGCTCGTTCGCGACGTGCCTGAGAGTCTGAACTACCTGCGAACCCACCCAGCGTAGCGGGTGCCCATCGGCTTCGCCCCTCTCGCGGGCGCCGGGAGTGGGGGGAGTGACGGCATGAGGGCGTCGTTCACACTACCGCGAAGTTGAACTCGGCGGCAGCCTCGGCAACCACCGACGTCATCGCGGCGTCGGCCAGGGCGCGGTGGAACACCGGCCGGGCCGGCAGCGCATCGGCGCGTTCGTACAGCGCCACGGCCGGCTGGTTGCCGTCCATGCTCGAGGCGGAGAGCAGCCCCTCGAGCGCCGGGTACGCGTCGTAAATCGCCCGCGACCAGCGCCGCGCCCTGGCGCGCGGGCCGGAGTTAATCGCCATGGATGCACGGGCCTTGGTGGGCCACGAGCCGGTGAGATCCAGCAACGTCACCGGAAGGGCCAGATCGAACGCCACCAGCCAGGGCTCGCGCCGGCTACAATCAATGGTGCGGTCCTCGGAATCGTGGGAGCGGGCGCTCCCGGCGCCCTGCCGGTCGCTCAACTCGTCGCTCCCCCCCCCCCGCCCGGCCGGGGCTGGGCCGCGGGCGCGGCGCCGGCTCGCCGGATCACCAGGCGGCCGAGCCGGCTCGGCGTTCCCTCCAGGACATCGAACTCGAGCCCGCCGAGTAACAGGCGCTCGCCGAGCTGCGGGATGCGGCCCGCGCCCCAGGCCAGGTAACCGCCGGCGGTCTCAACCTTGGGCGGGGGGACGATCTTGGTCCCGAAGTGCTCATTCATGAGGGCGAGCGGGTAGCTCGAGTCCACGACCAGCACCCCCGGCGAGGCGGGCGCGGCCGGCTGGGCCGGGGCGTCGTCGAGCTCGTCGAAGATCTCGCCGACCAGCTCCTCCAGCAGGTCCTCCATGGTGATGAGCCCCGCCGTGCCCCCGAACTCGTCCAGGACGATGGCGAGGTGCCGGCCCTCCCGCTTGAGGTCGAGCAGCGCGTCGGCGCAACGGCGCGAGGCGGGGATGGCGGCGACCGGACGCACCCGCACCGGGCCGTCCGGCCCCGCCTTGATGAGGTCGAAGGCGTGGACCATCCCGACGATCTCATCCAGCGTGGCGCGGTACAGCGGCATCCGCGTGTAGCCGGAGGTCGCGACCAGCTCGGCCAGCTCGGCGACGCTCGAGGCCTCGGGCGCGGCGACGATCCGGATGCGCGGCGTCATCACCTCGTGGACCACGCGGTCCACAAATGCCATCACGCCGGTCACGATCTCCAGCTCGTCCTCGCGCGCGAGGCCGGCGCTGGTGCTGTCGCGGAAGAGCGCCTCCACTTCGCCGCGCTCGGTGGCGGCGCGGCCGCGGATGATGCGCCCGACCAGCCCGGTGGCGAGGCGGAGTCGCGGCACCAGGGCTCGCACCAGCGTTTCCGGCCAGCGGCGCCCGACGGCCCGCGGAAGGAAGTAGACGACGAGGCTGACCAGCGGTAGCCCGAACCCGAGCTCCAGGGCGAGCGTTCGCGCGTCGCCGGCGTCGCGCAGCGCCCATGGCGCCGCCACGCCCGCTATGGTCACCCCGATCGCGACCAGAGCGTTCGCCACGGAGGCGATGTCGCCGGGACGGGAGAGGAGCGTGGCCGCCGCGTCGGCGCCCGCCAATCTTCGAGCGACCCAGCGGGTCAGCTCGAGGCGGCTGGTCGCGACGGTGGCGACAGCCGTGGTGGCGCCCAGGGCGGCCAATGCGAGGCCGAGGAGCACGACGATGGCGCTCACCCTGGCTCACCGCCAACCGCGGGAGGGGCGAGCCGCTCGAACCGCAGCCGCGAGATGCTGCGCTTCTCGACCCGCTCCACCGTGACGCGATAGCCGGGGATCTCGGTCGTTTCGCCGTTCTCCGGGACGTGGCCGAGGGCCGCGTACACGAAGCCGCCCGCGGTCGTCACCTCTTCGTGCTCGAGCGGCACCCCGAGTGCGGCGGAGAGATCGTCCACCGGCGCGCGCCCATCCACCACGAACGTCCCCGGCGCGGTCTCGACGATGGGCTGGCCTTCGGGCGCGTCATACTCGTCGCGGATCTCGCCGACGATCTCCTCCAGCACGTCTTCGAGGGTGACGATGCCCGCCGTGCCGCCGAACTCGTCCACCACCACCGCCAGGTGGCTCGGCCCGCGCTGGAAGTCGCGCAGCTGGGTGTCGAGCGTCTTCACCTCGGGCACCATCTCAACGGGCCGGACCAGCTTGCGCCAGTCGGCCTCCGCGTCCGGCCGGGCGAATCGCGCCGGCAGGAGGTCCTTGGCGTACAGCACGCCCACGATGTGGTCGAGGTCTCCGTCCATGACCGGGAGCCGGGCGTGCTCGGCCGCCGCCACCCGGCGGACCGCTTCGTCGAAGGGCGCGCGCAGGTCCACGCCCAGTACGTCCACGCGCGGCGTCATCACTTCGCTCACCATGGTGTCCGCGAGCACGAATACGCCGAGGAGCATGTCGCGCTGGGCCTTGCCGACCGTCGGGTGCTTCGCGGTCGAGACGCCGAAGAGGCGGGAGAAAGCGCGATCGAGGATGCCGGCGGCGATGAACAGCGGCACCAGGAGGCCGAGCGAGGCGGTGGTGACGCGCACCGCCCAAACGCCGAGGTGCGCGGCGCGCCAGAATCCGACGGTGCGCGGCGCGAGGTCGCCGAGGATCGCGAGGACGGCGACGATCACCGCCAGCGAGAGCACCGCGGCGGGCAGGCTCGCGTTCCACCAGCGCAGCGCGCCGGAGAGCGCTATCGCGGCGAGGGTGAGGAAGACGATCCGGCCCAGCGAAAGGGCGCGGCGCAGGCGCTCCGGCTTCTCGGCGTACGCGCGGGGGAGCGCGGCCTCGGCGAGCTTGGGCTCGGCGGCGAGCGCGCCCTCAGCGAGGGCTAACAGCGCGGCCCAGACCACGGCGAGCGCGGCGCCGAGCACGGCCGGGAGGGTCTCGGTCATCGCGCCAGCCGCGCGAACCGCCGCAGGTAGCGTTCCTGCCGCTGCCACATCGAGCCCTTGGTCCGGCCCTCGCCCTCGGGATGGTCGTAGCCGAGCACGTGCAGGACGCCGTGGACGACCAAGCGGCGCGCCTCGTTCCTGACCGTGGTGGCGAAGCGGCGCGCCTGCACCGCGGCGACCGGCGGGCACACGTACACGTCGCCGAACACCGTGCGCCCGTGCGCCCCTGCGCCCGTGCCCTCTGACAAGCGGAAGGCGATCACGTCGGTCTCGCGGTCCCGGCCAAGGTAGGTGCGGTTCATGGTGCGGATGCGGCGCCGGCCGACGAAGGTGACGGAGAGCGCGGCCCGGCGCACGCGTTCGGCGCGCAGCACCGCCGTCGCAAGGCGCGCCACGCCCGCCGCCGACAAGGGGCACCGCGCCAGAGCCCGGACCCGCACGTCAATTGGCGCGGCCGCTCTCCCAGTCGGCGGTGAGCCCCCCGGCATCCTCGGGGTACTCGACCCGGTTGTGGTACATCCCCGACAGCACCCGGACGAACTCCCGCTGCACGATGTCCACCTGCCGCAGGGTGAGCGGGGCCTCCCGCAGCTGGCCGGCCTCGATCCGGTTCCTCACCAGGTGATCGATGGCGTCCTCGATCTTCTCCGGCGTGGGTTCGTCGAGGACCCGCAGCGCCGCCTCCACCGAGTCCGCCAGCATTGCCACCGCCGTCTCCGCCGATTGCGGGAGCGGGCCCGGATAGTGGAAATCCTCTTCCCTTAGCGACGACGTCGGGTTGAGGTCCCTGGCGCGCTCGAGGAAGAACGAGATCGGCGAAGTGCCGTGGTGCTCGGGGATGAAGCGCGCGATGACCTCGGGGAGGTGATGCTCCTCCGCGAGCGCCAGGCCGTCCTCAACGTGACGGCGGATCACCGCGCCCGACTGGGCCGGCGTCAGATGCTCGTGCGGGTTGCGGGCGTGTCCCTGGTTCTCCACGAAGTACTGAGGGTGCTTGAGCTTCCCGACGTCGTGGTAGTAACACCCGACGCGGGCGAGCAGGCCGTTCGCGCCGATGGCGTTGCACGCCGCCTCGCACAGGTTGGCCATCGCCACCGAATGGGCGTAGGTGCCCGGGGCCTCGGTGGCCAGCCGTCGCAACAGCGGCCGGTCGGGGTCGCTCAGCTCCAGGAGCCGGAGGTCCGTGGTGCTGTGCGTGACCGCTTCGGCGAGCGGCAGGACCAGCATGGCGAGGGCGGCGCTCCCCAGCGCGTTGACGCCGCCGTACATCGCGGACGCGCCGATCGCGCGGAGGGATTCCTCGCCCGCCGCGCCCGAGAGCGCGGCCGCGCCGGCGTACAGCGCCGCCACCACGCCGATCGCCGCGTACACCTGAGTGCGATGGCGGATGCGCCGCATGGATAGCGTCGCGCCCACGCCGCCCACGAAACAGAAGACCAGGGCGTCCGATCCGCGCAGGACGGGCTGGGCGCCTATCAGCGCGGCGATGGTCATGGCGGCTACGGCGGCCACGCGCGCGTCGAAGAGCACGGCGAGCAGGATGGCCGGCAGCGCCACGGGGATCAGCTCGACCCGGCCGGGGGCGTACCGGGTCAGCAAGCCGGCGGAGACCGCCACGAACGCGAAGGCGCCGGCGAAGAACGCCACCTGGCGCATCGAGCGGTAGATGTCAGGACGGTAGAAGAGGCAGATGACGCCGAACAGCGTCACGATCAGCGCATCGAGCCCGAGCGCACCCAGGGTTGTGATACCGCCGCGCACCGGGTCCCTTCCACGCCTCCCGAGGATCTCGCGCAGGGCATCGATCCTGGCCGCGGCCTCGTCGGTCACCACCTCGTGCTCGCCGACGATCTTCTCGCCGGAGAGCACGACGGTCGTGAAGGAATCCACCGTCGCTCGGAAGGTGAAGCGGAAGGGAGCGATGACGTCGGAGGGCGCGATGCTCCCCACCTCGACGCGCTCCGGCCCGCCGGCGGCGGCGCTTGGAAACGCGCCCCAAGTGAGCACCGCCACGAGCGGCACCAGCCCGAAGCGTTGAAGATGGAAGAGGAACCGGCGGCGCGACGCGCTCATCTCAGCCGGTGGCGTCCTCTTGGTACGCCTTGATGATCTCGCGCACCAGCCGGTGGCGGACCACGTCCCCGTCCTCGAGATAGCAGAAGGCGACGCCGTCTATCCCGGGCAGCACTCGCTCCACCTGGAGGATCCCCGACTCCTCGCGCACCGGCAGGTCTATCTGGGTCTTGTCCGCCGTGACCACGGCGCGCGAGTTCACGCCGAGCCGGGTGAGGAACATCTTCATCTGCATCCCGGTGGTGTTCTGGGCCTCGTCCAGGATCACGAACGCGTCGGCGAGGGTGCGGCCGCGCATGTAGGCGAGCGGCGCGATCTCGATGGTCCGGGTTTCGAGGGCGCGCTGCACCTTCTCGTGCGGCATCATGTCCTCGAGCGCGTCGTAGAGCGGCCGGAGGTACGGGTCCACCTTGGCCTGGAGGTCGCCGGGGAGGAAGCCCAAACGCTCGCCGGCTTCGACGGCGGGGCGCGCCAGGATGATCCGCTTCACCCGCTTCTTCTGGAGCATGTCCACCGCAACGGCTACCGCGAGGTAGGTCTTGCCCGTGCCCGCGGGGCCGATGGACACGACGATCTCGCTGTCGTACATCGCCTGGAGGTAGGCGCGCTGGCCCGCGGTCTTGGGAGCGACTACCCGCCGGAGCCCCGGCAGCACGACCTTGAGGTCGCCGTTCCTTCCCAGGTCGCCGCGGCCCTTCCCCACGTCGTCCGCCAGGAGGCGCACGTCCTCCGCGCTCATCGCGTCGCCCAGGCGCGCCAGCTGGATCATCCCCGCCGCGATCGGCGTCGCGCGCTCCACCGCCTCCAGCGACCCCGCGATGGAGAGCTGGTCGCCGCGCAGCGAGACCCGCACGCCGGCCAGCCGCGCCAGCTCCTGGAGGTTGGCGTCGTTGACGCCGGAGAGCGCGAGCGGGTCCGCGCCCTCGACGTTGATCCGGTGTACGACGTCGTCGGGGTTCGTCACGTCACGACCTTGAGGCGCAACACGTAGAGGTCCTCCTTACTCGCCGGCGCGGGCGCGCCCTCGAACAGCGCGCGCGCGGCGGTCGTCTTGGGGAACGCGATCACTTCACGCAGCGACTCCGCCCCGGCGAGGAGCATCACGATCCGGTCGAAGCCGAGCGCGATCCCGCCGTGCGGCGGCGCCCCCGCCCTCAGTCCCTCCAGCAGGAAGCCGAAGCGCGCTTCGACGTCGTCCGGCGCCATGCCGAGCCGGTCGAACACCTGCTGCTGGAGCGCCGGGTCCACGATGCGGATGGATCCGCTCCCCAGCTCGACTCCGTTGTAGACCGGGTCGTAGTGCATCGAGCGCACCCGCTCCGGCTCGCTCGCCAGCAGGGCGCGGTCGTCGGGGTGCGGCGCCGTGAACGGGTGGTGCATCGGCGCCAGCGCGCCGCTTCCGGGATCGCGCTCGAACATCGGGAATTGCTCGATCCACACGAAGGCATGCTTCGCCCTGGGCTGGAGCTTCAGGCGCCTGACGAGTTCCTGGCGCACTCGTCCCAAGGCCGGTGACACGATCGAGTCCACGCCCGCGCACCCGAGCACCGCTTCACCCTCGGCCAGGCGGAGCGCTTCGACCGCGGCAGGGCCGAGGGCCTTGGCGCCGGGCCCGCTGACGCCGTCGGCGCCGCGCTTCGCCCAGAGCAGGCCGGAGGCGCGCATCGTCTTCGCCTCGTCGGTGAGCTGGTCGAAGTCCTTGCGGGAGAGCGCCGCCCCGCCCGGGGCGACGATGGCGCGTACCCGCTCACCGCGCCCCACCGCCGCGCGCAGGAACTCTCCGCTCTCGGAGCCGATGAGCCCGGTGATGTCGCGGATCTCGAGCGCGAAGCGCAGGTCCGGCTGGTCCGATCCGTATCGTTCCATCGCATCGCGGTAGGCCATCCGCGGGAACGGAGCCGCGACCTCGTGCCCCCCCTCCCGCCAGAGCGCCACGAGCACCGTCTCCGTCACGGCGTAGATGTCCTCCACGCCGATGAACGAGGCCTCGAGGTCTATCTGGGTGAATTCCGGCTGCCGGTCGGCGCGCAGGTCCTCGTCGCGGAAACAGCGCGCCAGCTGGAAGTATCGGTCGAAACCGGCCACCATCAGCAGTTGCTTGTAGAGCTGCGGCGACTGCGGGAGCGCGTAGAACTCGCCGGGATGGACCCGCGACGGGACGAGGTAGTCGCGCGCGCCTTCGGGCGTGGGCTTGGTGAGGATGGGGGTCTCTATCTCCAGGAACCCGAGCGCGGTCAGCTCCGCCCGCGCCCGCTGGAGCAGGCGATGGCGCAGCTCCAGGTTGGCGTACAGCTCCGGACGGCGGAGGTCGAGGTGCCGGTGCCGCAGCCGCAGTTCCTCCGCGGCCAGCACTTCGCCCTTCCCCCGCGCCACCGGGATCGCCGGCGTCGCCGCCGGGCCGATCACCTCCACGGCCGCCGCCCGCACTTCCACCTCGCCGGTCGGCAGGTCGGGATTGGCCTGCCCCGCCGGCCGGGCGGCCACGACGCCGCGCACCGACACGACGGTCTCGGGCGTCAGGCCCGCGGCCACCGCGAGCGCGTCCGGCGCGTCGGGACCGAACGCCACCTGGGCGATCCCCTCGCGGTCGCGCAGGTCGATGAACACCAGCCCGCCGAGGTCGCGCCGCCGGTGGACCCAGCCACCCAATTGAACGCTCTGCCCGATGTGCGCGGCCCTGAGTTCGCCGCACCGGTGGGTGCGCATCGACGTCCGACTCATCGAACCCATGCCGCCACCCTCCTCCGCGCGAGCGCCGCCCACAGCGTGAGCCCCGCGCCGGCGCCCAGCGCATCGAACGTCCAGTCCACCGCGGACGCCTCGCGGCCGGGAATGAGGAGCTGGTGCGTCTCGTCGAGCGCGCCGACACCCGCCAGCACCACCCACAGGACGATCGCGCCGGTCCCGGACCGGCCGCGCGCCGCCGCCCGAGCCACCAGCGCGCCGAGGACCAGGTACATCCCGAAGTGCCCGAGGAAATCGATCGGGTGGCCGAGCCCGCCGGGCAGGACGCTCCCCGGCAACGATGTCGCGGTGAGCTGAATCGCGAGCCATCCCGCCACCTGCCACCAGGCCCGACGCCGCCCGTCTTCCACTCTACTGCCCCTCCGATTCCTTGACGACCCGGACGAACTCCTCGGGGGTGGCCGCCCGGAGCAGCCGCTCCCGCACCGCGTCGCGCCGCACCAGCCGCGCGATGCGGGCCAGGGCCCGCACCTGCACCCCCGCCGCCGACTCCGGCCCCACCAGGAGGAAGATCAGCCGCACCGGCTGTCCATCCAGCGCACCGTATTCGATGGGCTCCGTCGCCACCCCGGCGACCATCGTCAGTCCGGCCAGGGTCGGGGTGCGGGCATGCGGGATCGCGACCCCGTAGCCGAAGCCCGTGGACTGGCACTCTTCACGGTCGCGTACCGAGTGCAGGATGTCGTCGGCGTCCCCGCCCGAAGTGCTCACGAGCAGGTCGACCAGTTCGCGGAGGACGCTCGACTTGTCCCGGGAAGTGAGGGGGACCGTGACGCGGTCGGGGGCCAGCAGCTGGCTCAGCAACACTGCGGCTGGACAAGCCTCATGATGGGCGGAAGTTAATGGCGTTTCAGAACTTGAGCAAGAAAAGCGGTTGCTTGACACCTTTCCGGCCGGGGGTGAACCTTCGCCGATGAGAAGCAGGGCGGACGGACCGACGGACGGATGACGATGGTAAGCAGTGCCCGGGTGGCGGTGGTGCTCGCGCTCGCCGCGCCGGCGGTGGCGTCGGCCCAGGTCGCCGCGATCGCTTCCGACCTCTGGCGGGTGGCAGCGGGCACCCTCGTCGAACCCGACGCCGTCGCATCGGGAGGCGCCGCGCCGCTCTGGACGCCGGCCGTCGTGCTGGCGGGATCCTCCGCGAGGGTCCGGGTCGGCATCGAGACCATCCACGCGCCGTCGGAGATCGGCGTCAACGGCGGCATCGCCGCGGTCGGCGTGCGACTCGGCGAGCTCGGCACACTCAATGCCGTCTACGGACGTATCGGTCTCGGCGACCTGGTGCGGACCGAGACCAGTCCCGAAGGGCTTACCGGCTCCCTTCCAGTCTACGCGCAGGTCCTCTCCCTCGGCGCCGCCCGCCAGGTAAGTCCCGCTCTGGTCGCTGGCGCGGCCTTTCGCCTCCAAAGCGGCCGGCTCGCCGATCGCGCGCGCACCCAGGTCGGGCTGGACGTGGGCGTCGTATACACCATCATGCCCGGCTTCCGCCTCGGAGTGACTACCAGGTTCTGGGACCCCACGCTTCGCCGAGCGGAGAAAGCCTCGAGCTACGCGCTCGGCGGCGAGTACCGGACGCCCGGCTTCCCGATGTGGGGGACGGAGGCCGCCTTCGTGGCGCGCTACGGCGCGACGCTCCTGCACGGCGAATCACCCCAGCACCTCATCTCGGGCGGGCTCGCGCTCGGAGACGCGCTCGAGCTCGATGCCGGCACCGCATACGAGGAGGCCGCCGGCGAATCCGTCTGGCGCGCCCGCTTCGGTCTCGCGGTGGGCGCGGGGCGCTACCGCATCGTGGTGGCGCGTGACGGCGGCGTGAACGGGTTCGGGGCCACCTATCGCTTCGGCCTCGCGGCCTCGTTCCGATGAGCACGATCCTCGACCTCGTGCCGCGCGACGCCGCGAAAGCGCTCGGCGACTGGCTCGCCGCGCGCGGTGAGCCGGCGTACCGGCTACAGCAGATCCTGCCTCGCTTGTGGCAGCAGCCCGTAGCCCGGTGGGCGGACGCATCCAATCTCCCCGCATCGCTCCGCCAAGACCTGGACAACGAGTGGCCGCTGGGCCGGCTCACCCTGGCGGTGCGGCAGGACTCGACCGACGGCACGGCGAAGTTCCTCTGGCGGCTGCCCGACGGCGAAGCTATCGAGGCGGTGCTGATCCCCGAGGGGGCGCGCCGCACCCTCTGCATCTCGTCGCAGGCGGGCTGCCCGCTCAAGTGCGCCTTCTGCGCCACCGGGACGATGGGCCTCAACCGCAACCTCGCGGCGTGGGAGATCGCCGCGCAGGTGCGGGAGATGCTGCTGCTGGCCGAGCCGGTGAAGCCGACCAATGTCGTGTTCATGGGAATGGGTGAGCCGCTGGTCAACTGGGAGGCGGTGGGCCCCGCCCTCACGATCCTCAACGACCCGGAGGGCTTCGGGATCGGGGCGCGGCACATCACGGTGTCAACGGTGGGTATCCTGCCCGGGCTCGCGGAGCTGGCGAGGCGACCGGAGCAGTTCCGGCTCGCGATCTCGCTGCATGCGCCGACCAGCGAGACGCGCCTTTCCATCATGCCGATCGAGAAGCGCTACCCGCTGGCCCAGGTGCTGGCCGCGGCGAAGAGGTTCACGCGGCGAGTCACCTTCGAGTACGTGCTGATCGGCGACGTGAACGATCGCGACGAGGACCTGGCGGCGCTGGCGATCATCGCGAAGGAGAGCGGCGCGCTGGTGAACCTGCTGCCGCTCCATCCCGGCGGCGCGCCCGGGCTCAAGCCTTCGCCCACGCGGCGGATGTACTGGTTCGCGTCCGCCCTCAGGCGGCGCGGCGTGGAAGCGGTGCTGCGCCGGAGCCGCGGGCTTGACATCGACGCGGCGTGCGGCCAGCTACGGATCGCGAGCGGCGGAGACCAGGCCCGCGAAGTCCCGTCCCAGCCGGACGGTGATGTCCACCAGGCGGCCGGGGTCAGGCGCGGCGCGCACCGCACCCGCGCCTAACGCGCCGACGGCCCGCTCTCCGGCCGACATCGGGCCGCGGCGGACCAGGACCAGGGTGCTGTCGATCGCCGCGCCCGTGTCGGACCCGAAGTAGACGACGTCGAGCCCCGCGTCGCGCAGGCGCCGGGTCGCCGCGCGAGCCAGTCCCACCGCGGGCGTGGTGTTCAGCACCTCGACCACCACGCGTTCCCCCTCGCCCTCACCGGGGATGGCCCGGGCGCGCTCGACCGACGCCCCGTGCTTCGACAGGCGGAAGAGGGCGGCCGTGGTGCCCGCGAGGAGCCCGAGCGCGACTATCGCGCCGACGAGGAGTCGCCCGCGACCAGGCTGTTCCATAGTTCCCACGTTTCCTTCCTGATGGGCGTGCCTTCGTGCAGCAGCCACGTCATGCGCCGAGCCACGACCGCGCGCAGAGCCGCGCCCGGATCGCGCGGCACCAGCGCCGCCAGCGCGTCCAGCGCGGGGCGCTCGGGTTGGCGGCCGGGCTCGAGGTGATCGGCGAGGAACAGCATCCGGCCCGCCTCGTCCCAAGCGGTGTAACCGACCGAGTGATAGCGCGCGGCGTCGAGCACTCCGCGGTCGGTCTCGCCTCCCCGCTCCGCCGCCGCGGCCGCCGCGGGCCCGTGCCAGAGCGAGGCCGGCCACGATCCCTGCGGCGCGTACCGCGCCAGGACCTCCGTCGGCGCATCGCGCAGCGCGTCGTGCAGTCGCGCCGCCCGGCCCCACCGCTCCGCCTCGCTCGTGCCCACGCCGCGCTCCTCCGCCCACCGCGCGACCAGCGCCTCCACCCGCGCGATGTGCGCCACCCGCTCCGGGCTCACCACCGCCCACTCCGGCAGCCCTTCAGTCGGTACCCTCACGGCCCGACGGTCCGTCCGTCCTGCTTCTCCTCCAGCCGGACATCACCCTCGAGCCCCTCGCCCAGGATGACGTTGTCTATCAGCCGCGTCCGCCTGACCCGAACGGCGGCGGCCAAGTACGAGCGCGCGGTCGCCGCGTGGTTCGGCAGGAAGGTGTCCGCATCGATGACGTTGATGTACTCCGTCGTCACGTCCTCGTCCGCGCCGAGCACCTTCCACGCCGCGGCGATCACCGAGCCGGCCCTGCGATCGCCGGCGCGAAAGGCCGCGACGCCCGCGGCGAGCGCGCGCGGGAGCGCCAGCGCTTTCGCGCGGGCCTCGGCGTCGAGATAGACGTTGCGGGAGCTGAGCGCCAAGCCGTCCGCGTCCCGCACCAGCGGCGCGACCGCGATCTCCACCGGGAGATCGAAGTCCCGCGCCATGAAGCGGACCAGCGCCGCCTGCTGCGCGTCCTTCCGTCCGAACACCGCCACCTGAGGCTGCACGATCGAAACCAGTTTTAACACGACGGTGAGCACCCCGGCGAAGTGTCCGGGCCGCACCGCGCCTTCGAGGATGGTCCCGACCGGCCCCGGCTGGACGGTGACGACCGGCGGCGCGGGGTACACCGCTTCGGGCGGCGGCGTCCAGAGAAGGTCCACTCCCGCCCGTTCCGCCAGAGCCTGGTCGCGCGCGAGGTCGCGTGGGTATCTGGTGAAGTCTTCGTTGGGCCCGAACTGGAGCGGGTTGACGAAGATGCTCATCACGACGAGGTCGCTCTTGGCGCGCGCCGTGCGCACCAGCGAGAGATGCCCCTCGTGGAGGTAGCCCATCGTCGGGACGAAGCCCACCCGCCGGCCCGCCCGCAGGGCGGCGGCCGAGGCGTCCCGCATTTCCTCCGGGGTGATGACGACGCGCATTGGTGCCGGCGGCTAGAAGGAGTGGTCGGCGTCCGGGTAGACGCCGCGGCGCACCTCGTCGGCGAAGCGGCCGACGGCCCCGCGCACGTCGTCGGCCAGGGCGGCATAGCGCTTCAGGAACTTGGGCGAGAAGGTGTCGTTGAGGCCGAGGAGGTCGTGCAGCACCAGGACCTGGCCGTCGCATCCCGCGCCCGCGCCTATGCCGATGGTGGGGAGCGCGCGCTCCGCGGAGATCGCGGCGGCGACGGTCGCGGGGACCAGCTCCAGCACGACGCTGAAGCACCCGGCCTGCTCCAGCGCCGCCACGTCCGATGCCATGCGCCCGGCAGCCTCCTCGCCCTTCCCCTGCACCCGGTACCCGCCCAGCGCGTGCACCGACTGCGGCGTGAGCCCGACGTGCCCCATGACCGGGATGCCGATGTCCACCAGGCCGCGCACCGTCTCGGCGATGGCGGAGCCGCCCTCGAGCTTCACCGCCTGCGCGCCGGTCTCCTTCATGACCCGCCCGCAGTTCCGCAGCGCGTCGTCGCGGTTCACCTGGTAGCTGAGGAAGGGCATGTCAACGACCAGGAGCGCCCGCTTGACGCCGCGGCGCACCGCGCGCGCGTGGTAGATCATCTGGTCCACCGTGGCGGAAAGGGTGGACGGCTCGCCGCAGAGCACCTGGTTGAGCGAATCGCCGACCAGGGCGCAGTCCACTCCCGCCTCGTCCACCAGCCGGCCGAACAGCGCGTCGTACGCGGTGACGGCGACGATCTTCTGCTTCGCCTGCTTCATGGCGAGGAAGTCGCGGGTGGTGACCGCGGAGTTGTTAGGCGAGCGTGTGGGCGACATGCAGTTCGGCCAGTTCTCGCTGCCAGAAGGCGCGGTTGGGGATCTCGGGATGGGGGATGACGAGGCCGGACTCGTTCACGACGCGATCGCCGAATAGAACGATGTCGCAGTCGAGGGTGCGCGGGCCCCATCGCTCGCCGCGAACCCGGCCGGCGGCCCGCTCGATCAAGAGGAGCGCTTCGAGGAGGGCTCGCGGTTCCAGCGTGGTCTCGACCAGCAGCATCTGGTTCAGGAACTCGGCCTGCGGCACGGGACCGAGCGGCTCGGTCTCGAGGACGGCGGAGGCGCGCATGATTCGCGTGCCGGGCAGCCGCGCGATGGCCGCCCGCGCGCCGGCCAGCGCGGCCTCGCGATCGCCGAGGTTCGAACCGAGCGCGATGGCGACCGGCTCAGACTTCGTCACGCGAACGCTCGACCACAACCTCGACGTAATCCACCGGCCCCGGGACCGGGGCGTGGGGCTTCCGCGCCGCCACGCGCACGCGGGACACGCCGTCGAGCGCCAGCGCCTTGTGGGCGACCTGCTCGCAGAGGGCCTCGAGCAGCTGGTGGTGGCTGGTGCCCACGGTATCCGCGACGAGCTTGTGCAGGGTCCGGTAGTCGAGGAGCATCCGCGGCGAGTCCGCCTCACCGACTTGGCGCAGCGACAGGTAGACGGTGACGTCGAGCTCCAGCGGCTGGGGGAACTTCTCCTCGTGCGGAAGGAGGCCCACCAGGGTGTGGAAGCGCATGCCGCGTAGCGTGATGGAGTCGGAATTCATAATGATGGAAGGGTATGCGGGTGAACGCGGGGGCGCAATTCGGCGGGACTACGCGCCCAGCACCTTCCGACCGGCCGCGAGAACCTCGTCGTGGTGCCGCTCGAGCGCCACGTTCGCTCCCCGGCACCCCGCGACGACCTCCGCCGTCCAGTCGAGGTAGGCCACCCGGCGCTCGCGCGACCAGTCCGACGGCGGCGCGTGCGTCACGTCCTGCACGTTGCAGATCCTGTCGGCGAGCTTGATCAGCCTGGCCTTGGCGGACTGGTGCGCCGCCTGCTGCACCTGGAGTCGCTTCCGCTCTTCCCTGGGCAGCCGCTTGTCGTCCGTCACTTCCTCCACCAGCGCCCGGACCTCGCGCCCGAACCGCGCTTCCAGCTCCGCCCCGGTCGTACCCGTGTCTTCGATGGTGTCGTGCAGGATGGCGGCGAGCAGCGTGTCGAGGTCCGTGACGCCGCCGATGCTCGCCAGGACGTGCGCCACCTCGATGGGGTGGTTGATGTACGGCGCCTGGCTCGCGCCCTTGCGCCGCTGGTCGCGGTGCCTTTCGGCCGAGAAGTGGAGCGCGCCGAGCAGGCGCGCGGCGTCGCTCATGCGTTGGCGAACCGTCGCGCCACGTCGCCCAGATGCGTAGCCACCGCCTCCAGCTCGCGGGTGCTCCGCTCCAGCTCGGCAAACTCGCGCGCCTGGCCCTCCGCCTGCGAGGCCATGTCCTCCGCCTCGTGGCGGTTCTTTCGCGATATCTCCGCCGAGGAGCGGATGCGCTCGGCCAGCAGCGCCAGCGCCGCGTCCTGCTCCGCGGCGGTACCGGCGATGCTGCGGGCGTGGCCGGTCGCGTCCGCCGTGGAGCTCACGATCGCCTCCAGCGCGGCAAGCGACCTGCTGGAGACCTCCTCCACACCGCCCACCGCCTGCTCGCCGCGCCGCATCTGGTCCACCACCCGCGTCATCTGCTTCTGGATCGCCGCCACCAGCTGGCTGACTTCGCCTGCCGCACGACTGCTCTGGTCGGCGAGCCGCCGCACTTCGTCCGCCACCACGGCGAACCCCCGCCCGTGCGCGCCGGCGCGCGCCGCCTCGATGGCGGCGTTGAGCGCGAGCAGGTTGGTCTGGTCGGCGATGTCGCGGATCACGCCGATGAAGTCGTTGATGCTGCGCGTCACCTTCTGGAGCGAGAGCACCTTCTGCGACGAGTCAGCCACGAACGCCTTGAGGTCAACCAGTCGCTGAACCGCTCCGCCGATCGTGTCCCGGCTCTCGGTCGCCGTGTTGCTCGCTTCCACGCTGCGCTCCGCGGCGTCCCTCCCGTCGGACGCGACGCGGCGGGCCGCCGTGGTCAGCGACTCGGTAGCGCCGAGGTTGGCCTGCACCTCCAGCTCCTGCTGGGCCGCCGCACGCTTGATCGTCGCCGCGTGCTCCTGGCTGCGCGCCGACGCCCGCCGCAGCCTCTCGACGGCAGCCGCTACCGCCTTCACCTCCGTGCCGATCCGCTCGACGGTCTGCACCAGCGGCTCGCGCAGGTCGGCGATGTGGATGGCGGAGGAAACCTGGGTGGCGAGCGTCGCGACCAACGTGATGGCCTTCGGGCCGTACATGTTCCGCTTGGTGTGCTCGATCTCCAGCGTGCCCACCGTGAGGTCACCGAACCGCAGCGGCATCAGCAGGATGCTCTGCGCCGTGGGCCTCTGCTCCGCGATGCGGGGGTCCAGCCTGGCGTCGCTCACCACCGCGACCTCCCCCGAGGCGACCACGCCGGCGCGGATGGCCTCCAGGTCTTCGCCCGGTTCGCCGCGGCCAGGAGCCCCATGCGCGCTGCGATAGATGCGGCGGGTCCGGCCTTGCTCCTCCCGGTAGATCCGGAAGTCGGTCCAGTCCACCAGCCGGTTGGCCAACCGAGCGATGCGGTCGAGCGAGTCCTCGAGCGAGAGGTCCGCGGTGACGGCCATGTCCACCGCGAGCACCTTGATCCGCTCCTCGGCGCCGATCGACTCCTCGAGGAGACGCTTCACCATCCACCCCGCGAACAACAGCATAGCGCCGATGAACGGCCAACTGCGCGGCTCGAGCGTCGCCACCGCGATGAGCGCGGTCGCGGTCGACAGCGCGGAGACGAAGTACGCGATGACCTCGTACCTCAGGATGAGCGACTGATCGTCCTCCAGAAGCTTGCCGCGCAACAGCAGCGTGAAGTAGAACAGCGCGCGCCCGATGACGAAGTACGAGATCACGAAGAACAGCAGCGCGGGAACCAGGTCGAGCCCGAGGCCGTGGCCCTCGAGCCCGCCGCTATTCAGCATTCCGGCGTAGACGCCGAAGGCGGCGGCGAGCGTCAGCACCTCGCGCCCGGCGTTGATCGCCGCCGCGCGCCACGGCTTGCGGAGCCAGCCCCAGTCGCCGGCCAGACAGGCCACGGCCATCGCGAGGAGCGTCGGCACGGCGCCGAAAAGCAGGCTCCCGGTGAGGCCGACGAAGCCGGTAAGGGAAAGGTACGAGTACTTGGAGAGCGGTACGGCATAGCGCCTCAGCACCGTCGCCACCGCGACGAGCGACAGCACCGTGGGCCCGGCAGCCAGCGCGCGCGGATCCATCGCGAGGCCGCCGCCTAGAACCAGCCCGCCCGCCACCGCGAGGGCCACGGGGTAGACGGTGACGATGGTGCCGACACGCAGCCAGGTCACGCTCGAGCCGCCTGGGCCGGCCGCGCCACGTCCATCGCGTGCCGCAGCTCCTGGAGCCATGCGCCGGCCGCCATCACCCCACCCGCGCTCATCCGATCCACGACGGCACTCCCCACCACGACACCATCGGCCAGCGCCGCGACCTCGGCGGCCTGCGAGGGAGCGGAGATCCCGAACCCCACCGCCACCGGAAGCGCGGTCGCCGCGCGCACCGCGGCCACCCTCACGCCGATGTCGGATGCGACCGCCCGGCTCGCCCCGGTCACGCCAAGCCGCGCGACTAGGTACACGAATCCCCGGCTCGCCGCCGCGATCCTGGCGAGGCGCGCCGGGGGAGTCGTCGGCGCCACCAAGCGGACCAGCGGCAGGCTGCCGGCGGCGAGCGCGTTCTCGGTCGCGGGGTCCGCTCCGACCGGCAGGTCCACCACCAGGACGCCTGCCGCTCCCGCCTCGCGCGCGGCGGCCGCGAACCGGACGGGACCCATGGCGAGCACCGGGTTCAGATAGGTGAAGAGGACCACGGGCACGGAAGGCCGTGCCTCACGCAGCAGGTCGAGCACCCCGCGCAGAGTGACTCCTGCGGCGAGCGCGGCGTGGGTGCTCGCCTGGATCACCGGCCCGTCCGCGACCGGGTCGCTCCACGGCACGCCCAGCTCGACGATGTCGGCGCCGAAGCCGGGCGCACCGGCCAGGAACTCGCGCGTCGCGTCCCAGCCGGGGTGGCCCGCGGTGATGTAGGGGATGAGCGCCGCGCGGCCGGCGGCACGGAGCCCCGCCCAGCAGTCGGCGAGTTGACCTTCAGGCAAAATAGTCGGCGACCCGCACCCCGTACTTGTCGGGGCTGGTGACCTTGATGATGGAGCGGAGGAACGTGCCCGAGGCGTCCTGCTCCACGAGGTCCGCGACGTAGCCGGGGAAGCTGATCGTCCCCCCCGGGTCGGAGACGATCCGGACCATCGGGCGGTGCACCATCTCCAGGTTGTCGTTGGCCGCGGCCACTATGGCCAGCTCGTAGGTGTCGAGGATGACCATCGTCCCCACCGGATAGATGCCGATGAGGTTGATGAACGCCTTCACCAGCACCGGATCGAAGCCGCGCTTGGGGTTCTCCCACATCTCCTTCAGCACCGCGTCGGGCTGGATTGGCGTCGTCTGGTAGGAGCGGCGCGAAGTCGCGGCGTCGAAAGCGTCGGCCACCGCGATCATGCGCGAGAAGATCGACAGATCCCGCTTCCGGATGGACTTCGGGTAGCCGGTGAGGTCCACCTTCATGTGGTGCTCGTACGCGCCGATCATGCTCCGGTACGGGATCTCCCCGTAGCCGCGCAGCCCGAACAGGGTGAGCACGCCCAGCCACGGGTGCGCCTGCATGATCCGCCACTCCTCCTCGGTCAGGCTCCCGTCCTTGTTCAGCACCTCGAGCGGGACCCGCGACTTGCCGACGTCGTGGAAGAGCGCGGCCATGCCGAGGTCGTAGAGCTGGAGCTTGCTGAGGCCGATCTTCCGGCCCAGGGAGACCGAGAAGATGCACACGTTCACGGAGTGCGTGAACGTGTAGTCGTCGTAGTCGCGCAGCGTCGTGAGACCGATCAGCGAGCTCTCGTTGGAGAGCACCTGGTCCACGATCGCCTGCACGGCGCGCTTGACCTTCTTGACGCTCGCCGTGCGGCCCATGCGGACCGAGTTGATGACTTCCTTGGTGACGGCCACCGAGCGCTGGTAGGTGCGCTTCGACTGCTCATTCTGGCGCTCCTCGTCGTCCTCGCTCTGGTCCGACTCCATCGGCGGCTCGACGCCGATGTGCGCCACGCCGCCGTCCCGCATTTTGGTGGACAGCTCGAAGTACTTGTTGGTGCTGGCTTCGCGGGAGGCCGTGCTCAGCATCAACGAGAGGAAGGTCGTCCACTCCCGGCGGTCGGCGCCCTGCTCGGCGCGCACCATCCCGACGCCGACGTTGCGCAGGATGCTCAGCACGTGGGAGAAGGAAGCGTAGTTGTCGAGGTCGAGCCGCAGCCGGGTCTGGTTGACGAAGATGAACTCGCCCGTGACCCGCAGCTCGATCTCCTCCTCCAGGTCGAGGATGCCCTGCACCGTCGCCGAGAGGTCGTCTAGCGACTTCTGTACCTGCATGTTCTCGAACGGGTAGAGCTTGAGGGAGCGCATCGCCGTGTAGAGCATCACCAGGAACTCGCGGCCCGCGGCCCTGATGAACGCGTCGCTGGTCTGGATGGAATCTACGACCGAGGGCCGGCGTTCCTGTTCGCTCACCTCACACCCCCGGCGGCGCGAACAGGCTCTGGGTGGCGCGCTCACCACGCAGGGCGCGGTTCACCGCGTTGCGCACCAGCGCCTCCTTGTCGGACGACGCCTTCTCTAGCGAGGCGCGCGCGGACGGGGTGCCGATCTTCCCCAACGCCATCGCCGCGCAGGCCCGCGTCTGCGGGTCCTCCTTGCGCTTGAGGAAACCGCCGCTGTTCAGGATCCCGTTCAGCGACGCCACCCCCGACTCCCCCACCAGCGAGCCGTAGGCCTCGAAAAAGGCCATCTTCTCGGTGAGGTCCCGCTCGCGCATCGACTTCCCCTGCACGACCTCCGCGATGCGGGGCAGCGCCGAGCGTGACTGGCGGGCGCCGATGATGCGGATCGACGCCAGCCGGACCTCGCGGTCCGTGTCCTCGAGCCCGCGCTCGAGGGCCTGGATCGCCGCCGGCGACGCGATCTCGGACAGCGCCTGCACCGTAGCGACGCGGATCGCCGGCTCCACGTGCCCCAGCGCCTGGCCCAGCGCCCCCACCGCCTGCTGAAGCTTGAGCTTCCCCGAGAGCTTCACCGCCTCGGCCACGACGTTAGCGTCCGCCGACTGCATCGCGCCCACCACGACCGGCGGGTTCGCCGCGGCGAGCCGGCCCGCCGCCGCCTCGACGATGTCGCGGATCCGCGCGTTGCTCAGCTTCGGCAGCCAGGCGAACAGCGTGGGCAGCGCTTCGCCGCGGAGCTCGCTGAACAGATCTCCCAGCTCCTCCGCCGCCGGGTGAACCGACGCCTCATCCAGCGATTGGAGGAGCTGCGCCAGGCTCTGCTCCTGCGAGAGCCGGCCCGGCAGGTCCTCGAGCGCCTTGCGGTGCTCGGGGAGCACCTCGCGCGCCCGCGTCAGGACCGCCTTTGCCTCGCGAAGCACGTAAGCCACCGAGCTGAAGTCCGCGGCCCCCAGGAGGTACGGCAGGAAGCTCTCCAGGATCGAGATCAGCTCGGCGCGGACCGTCGGATAGGGCTGCAGCTCGAGTACGTCGAAGAGCATCGCCAGCACGTTGCGGCGCAGGTCCTGCGCGTACTCGCCCTGCACCGCATCGCGGATGTACCCGATCTCCTTCTCATCCAGGAAATAGAGCGTGGTGTCGAAGTCCTCGGTCTTGACGATGCCCGAGCGGGCCGGCGCCGACTCCTGCTCCGTCGCGGCGCCGCCCCGGCTGGCGGTCTCGCCCACCTCGTCGGCCACCGCCCCGGCGACGCCTCCCGGCATGGTCGCGGGCACCCGCACCTCGCCCGACCCCGGCAGCGACATCCCTCCCACGTCGGACGTGAGGTCCTGGAAGACGTACCGTATCCGCTGGAAGTCCTTCTCCCAGAGCAGCGTCAGCAGGTCGTCGCTGTCCTCGGACTGGAGGTTGCGCGCCTTGTGCACCACGTCGAGGAGGCCCACGATCTCGTTCTGCTCTACGCCCGCCAGCAGGGTGACCGAGCGCACCCCGTCCTTGAAGAACACCCACGCGATGCTCTCGCTCCGGTTGCTGTTGCTGTAGACGACGTTCCCCTCCCAGCGGAAGTCGCTCTCGGAGACGTCGAACACGAGATCGTCCGTCGCCTCCCAGATCGGCTGGAAGGCCGCGCGCAGGTTCTCGGTCGCCCGCTGGTAGATGGGGTTGTTAGGCAGGTAGAACTGATGGGCGCGGAGCGCCTTCGCGAGGGCCTGGAGAAGCTCCTCGACTTGGGCTGGTGGAAGCGCCAGGTCCATGCTTGCGCCGTCCGTCACACCGCCGTCCCCTCGAGCGACGCCACAGTAGCGACGTCCTTGTCGCCCCGGCCGCTCAGATTGATCACGACCAGCTTGCCGCGGGCCCAGCCGTCCGCCTGGGCAATGACCCATGCCACGGCGTGCGCGCTCTCGAGCGCCGGTATCACGCCCTCCAGCCGTGCCAGGCGGTGGAACGCGTCGAGCGCCTGCCCGTCGGTCACCGCCACGTACCGCGCCCGTCCCGAGTCCTTGAGCGCGGCGTGCTCAGGGCCGACGCCCGGATAGTCCAGGCCGGCCGAGATCGAGTGCGCCGGCGCTACCTGGCCGTCGGCGTCCTGCAGAAGATAGCTGTAGCTCCCGTGCAGTACGCCCGGGAGGCCGCGCAGCAGCGAGGCGGCGTGCCGTCCGCCGTCGAGTCCCTCACCCGCCGCTTCCACTCCCACCAGCTCCACCGCCGCGTCTCCGATGAAGGCGCTGAAGATGCCGATCGCGTTCGACCCGCCCCCGACGCAAGCTACCACGGCGTCCGGCAGACGGCCGCACGACGCCAGGCATTGGGCGCGGGTCTCCCGGCCTATCACCGCCTGGAAGTCGCGTACCATCCTGGGATACGGGTCGGGCCCTACCACCGAGCCGATAATATAGTGCGTGGAGTCGACGTTGGTGACCCAGTCCCGCATCGCCTCGTTCGTCGCGTCCTTCAGCGTGCGCGTCCCTGACCCCACCCCCACCACTTCGGCGCCCAGGAGCCGCATCCGGAAGACGTTGAGCGCCTGGCGGGCCATGTCCTCCTCGCCCATGTACACGACGCAGGTGAGCCCGAAACGCGCGCCCACCGTGGCCGTGGCCACCCCGTGCTGTCCGGCCCCCGTTTCCGCGATGATCCGCCGCTTCCCGAGTCGCAGTGCCAGCAGCACCTGCCCGATCGTGTTGTTGATCTTGTGGGCGCCGGTGTGATTCAGGTCCTCGCGCTTCAGGTAGACCCTGCCGCCCACCTCCTCGCCGAGGCGCGGCGCCTCGGATAGCGGAGTCGGCCTCCCGACGTACTCGGCCAGCAGCCGCTCGTACTCGTCCCAGAAGGCCCGGTCCGCGGACACCAGGTCGTACGCCTGCGCCAGGTCCTCGAGTGCCGGCACCAGAGTCTCCGGCACGTAGCGGCCGCCGTACGGCCCGAAGCGGCCCGTCACGCCGTGCCCCGCCGTTCCACCCGGGGCACTTCGGTCAGCGCGCGCAGCGCCGCCGCCGGGTCAGCGGCGCCCGCCACCGCGGTCCCCACGAGCACGGCGTCTGCGCCGAGGCCGGCGACGCGCGACACGTCCCCGCGCGATGAAAGCCCGCTCTCCGCCACGGCGATCACGCCGCGGGGCACCTTGGGAAGGAGCGCCGCCGCCTGCTCCGGCCGCATGGCCAAGGTGTCGAGGTCGCGCGCGTTCACCCCGATCGCCGTCGGGCTAACGGCGAGCGCCGCCGCCAGCTCGCCGGCGTCGTGGACCTCCACCAGCGTAGCGAGCCCGATGTCCCGGGCCAGCCGGGTGAGCTCCGCCAGCCGCTCCGCCGGCAGCACGCGCACGATCAACAGGATCGCGGACGCGCCGACCGCTCGCGCCTCGTAGATCTGGAGCGGATCGATGATGAAGTCCTTCCGAAGCGTGGGCACCGCCACCGCCGACGCCACCCGAGCCAGGTCGTCCAGAGCGCCACCGAAGTGCGATGGCTCGGTCAGCACCGAAACGGCGGCGGCGCCCGCTTCCACATAGGCCGCGGCCAGCGCCGCGGCGTCCGCATCCTCACGGATGGGTCCCATGGAAGGAGAACGCCGCTTCACCTCCGCGATCACCGTGACCGCCGTTCCCGAGCGAAGCGCCGCTCCGAAGTCCGGGGCGGGACGCGCCCCCGCCGCGCGACGCTCCCAGCCAGGCTGCTCCGACCGCCTGGCCGCCACCAGCCGGGCGGTTTCGGCCAGGATGCCCTCGAGTACCCCGGATGCTTGCGGTTCGGCTTTCATTCGGCTACCGTTGTTTCGGAGTATCTTCGGGCTTCGCTAGACCAGCCCCGACCACCACGGAGCAAAGCGTGCCGCTCACCAGACGACAGCGCGAGATCCTCGACTACCTCACGCAATACATCGACGAGCACGGGTACGCCCCCAGCTTCGAGGAGATCGCGGCGGCCATGAAGTACGGCTCCCTCGCCACGGTCCACGAACACCTCTCCAACCTCGAGCGCAAGGGCGTGATCCGGCGTTCGTTCAACGAGAGCCGGGCCATCGAGGTCCTGAGCCGCGCCCGGCAGCCGGGAGTGGCGGAGGTGCCCCTGCTCGGCGCCGTCGCCGCCGGAGAGCCGATCGAGGCCATCGAGGAACACGAGACGATCACGCTGCCCGAGGACATGCTGCCGGCGACGGGCCAGAGCTTCGTGCTACGGGTCCGCGGTGACTCCATGATCGACGAGCAGATCCGCCACGGAGACTACGTCGTGGTGCACAACCGTACCTCCGCCCGCAATGGCGAGACCGTCGTCGCCCTGGTCTCCGGTACCCACGCCACCGTGAAGAAGTTCTACCGAGAGAAGGACGGCCGCATCCGGCTCCAGCCCGCCAACGCCGCGCTCGACCCGATCTTCGTCCGTGAGGACGATGTGGTGGTTCAGGGTGTGGTGGTCGGGGTGTTGAGGAAGTACTAACGCCTTTCCTTCTTCAACTCCTCCAACACCCCCGCGGCGCGGCCCGACGCCACCGACTCCCTCGCCGCCGCCACGCCGTCCTCGAAACGAGTCAACACACCCGCCGCCACCAGCGCTGCGGCCGCGTTGATCACGACCGCCGCGAACCGCACGCTCCCGGCGTCCTCCCCGCTCACGACCCGCTCCACGATTCGCGCGTTGTCCTCGGGGGAGCCGCCTGCCAGCTCGGCGAGATCCCCCGACGGAAGTCCGAAGGCGTCGGGCTCCAGGACCCACGTCCGCACGCCACCGCGGTCGACCTCCCAGACGTCGGTCGGTCCTACGGGCGAGATCTCGTCCATCCCGGCGCGCGCGTGTACCACGAACGCGCGTTCGCAATCAAGGCGCGCTAGCGCGGCAGCCATGAGCGGCGCCCGCGACACTTCGGGCACGCCCACGAGCTGGCGGCGCACGCCGGCCGGGTTCGCGAGCGGGCCGAGCAGGTTCATGATCGTAGTCAGGCCCAGCTCGCGGCGCACCGGACCGACGTGCCGCATGGCGGGGTGGAAGAGCGGCGCGAAGAGGAACGTCATGCCGCACCGTTCGAGCATCGACGTCGCCGAAGGCGCGTCCTGAGGGATCGGCACGCCGAGGGCCTCGAGTACGTCCGCACTCCCCGAGCGCGAGGTGAATGAGCGGTTGCCGTGCTTCGCGACCCTGGCGCCCGCGCCAGCGGCGACGAGCGTAGCGGCGGTCGAGATGTTGAACGTTCCGAGGCAACCGCCGCCGGTGCCGCACGTGTCTATCAGCCCTTCGAGGGAGGCGGGCGTGACGCGCACCATCTCGGCACGGAGCGCGACGGCCGCTCCCACCACCTCGTCCGCCGTTTCGCCCTTCGCTCGCAGCCCCATGAGCAGCGCCGCCGTCTGCACCGGCGTGGCCTCGCCGGCCATGACCTGCGCGAAGGCGTCCTCCGCCAGGTCGGACGGGAGGTCGTGGCGGTCGGCGAGCGCCAGGATGGCGCGTGAAACCGGGTCGGTCAGGGGCATCCGGCGATGTAGGACGGGGCGGGCGAACAGTAGTCGCGGCGATCACGCTTTGTCAAATGCCGCAAGCACTTGCGTCGCTTGACCACCCCCCCGGCGACCACTAGGTTTCGCGCCCATGGCGGCTCGCCCGACGCTACTCGTGCTGCATTACGACGGGGGCGCGTTCGCAGGGTGGCAGAGGCAGAAGGCCGCGCGCACCGTGCAGGCGGACCTCGAGTCTGCCCTGGAGCGTTTGGTGGGACGTCGAGCCGCGGTGATCGGCGCCGGCCGCACCGACACCGGGGTGCATGCGGTGGGACAGGCTGCGGCTGCGACCGTCCCCGAGCGATGGACGCCGGCAGAGCTCGTACGGGCCCTGAACGCGCTGCTTCCTCCCGACGTGTGGGTCGCGTCGGCCAGCCGCATGAAGGCGGGCTTCAACCCGAGACGCGACGCGGCCGAGCGCACCTACTGTTATCGCATCGGCCTCGATCCCGGCGCCCGCTCGCCGTTCCGGCGGCGCTACGAATGGGCACTCGGCGCACCCCTCGACGATGAGCTGCTCGCGCGCGCCGCCGCGGAGATCCGCGGGGTGCACGGCTTCCAGGCGCTCTCCACCGTTGGACCTGAGCGCCCGCACTACCAGTGCCGGGTGATGGAGGCCATGTGGCAACGCCGCGATGACGCACACGGCTACGAGTTCTGGGTCACGGCCGACCGCTTCCTCCACCGGATGGTCCGGTTCCTGGTCGGTGTGATGGTGGACGTGGCACGCGGGCGGCGCCCGCTGTCCGACCTGGGCGAGCTCCTGAACGGCACGGACAACCGTAGGGCATCGCCGCCCGCCCCGCCCCAGGGACTCTTCCTGGTCGGCGTGCGCTACCCCGCTCACCTTTACGCGGACGCGTGATGAGGAACGGCATCGTTGCGGCACTGGCCGCCTTCACCGCGGTCACGCCCGCCCACGCGCAGCGCCCCGACCCCATCGGCGGCGAACGCCGCTCCGTCATCGGCGCGGCGGCCGCGCGGGTCGCGCCCGCCGTCGTCAGCGTGAACGTGGTGCGCCGCGAGCGCACCCTGCCCCGCACGACGTTCGAGGCGTTCGCGCTTCCCCGCGGATACGAGCAGCTGGTCGAGGGCCTCGGCACCGGGTTCCTGGTGACGAGCGACGGGATGATCGTCACCAACCAGCACGTGGTGACGGGAGCCGAGCAGATCGTCGTCACGCTGCGGGACGGACGCGACTTCCCCGCCCGGCTGCTCGGCGAGGACGCCCGCACCGACATCGCGGTGGTGAAGATCGACACCACGGGCCTGCCGGTCGCGCCTATCGGCCGCACCGCCACCCTCCAGACCGGTGACTGGGTCGTCGCCATCGGCAATCCGTACGGCTACCTCCTTGGCAATACCGAGCCCTCGGTCACGGCGGGCGTGGTGAGCGGCACCGGCCGCGACATCCTGCCCTCCGGCGACCGCAGCGGGCTCTACGTGGATATGATCCAGACCGACGCCTCCATCAACCCCGGCAACTCGGGCGGTCCGCTGGTGAACTCGGCGGGCGAAGTCGTGGGCGTGAACGCGTTCATCCTCACCCAGTCCGGCGGCAATGTGGGTCTCGGCTTCGCGATCCCCATCGAGCGCGCGATGCGGGTGGCGCGCGACCTTCGCGCGCAGGGGCGCGTGCGGCGCGGGTGGATCGGCGTCGAGATCGCCGAGCCGCCGCAGCGCTCCGGAAGCTGGCGGCGCCAGCCCGGCGTTCCCGTCCGGCGAGTCGCCACCGGCGGCCCCGGCGAGCGCGCGGGCCTCAAGCCGGGCGACATCGTGGATCGCGTCAACGGCCAGCTCATCCGCAACTTCCTGAACTGGGAGAAGGCGCTCCTCGATCTCGGCATCGGCGATACGCTGCGCGTCACGCTGCGACGCGGCGAGGAGTCGCAGGACATTTCGATCGCGGCCGTCGAGGTGCCGTCGGAAAGCGCGACCCGTGTCACCTTCTCCGACCTCTCGCTGGTGACGGTCACGCCCGCCATCCAGGCGGAGCGCCGCCTCACGCGGCAGCAGGGCGCGCTCGTGGTCTCCGCGGGCCCCGAATCGCAGCGCACGCTGGGGCTCCAGCCGGGCGACGTCATCCTGCAAGTGAACAACGTCGCGGTCACCTCGGCGGAGCAGTTCAACCAGCTGATCGCGTACTACCGGGGCCGCGGCGCGCTCCGGCTCTTCTTCGAGCGGCAGGGCCAGATCGCCTACGCCGACTTCTGGGGTGGCAGGTGACCGACTTCGAGCGCTACTCCTCGCCGCTCGGCACCCGATATGCCTCGGCGGCGATGCAGCGGCTGTTCAGTCCGCGCACCCGGATCGGGTTGTGGCGGCGGCTGTGGATCGCGCTGGCGGAGGCCGAACGCGAGGTCGGCATCGCGATCCCCGACGCGGCGATCGCGGAGATGCGGCAGCGCGCCGAGGAGATCGACTTCGCCCGCGCCGAGGAGTACGAGGCGCGGTTCCGCCACGATGTCATGGCGCACGTGCACGCCTTCGGTGACGCCGCGCCCGCCGCGCGGCCCTTCATCCACCTCGGCGCCACGTCCGCGTACGTCACCGACAACGCCGACCTGCTCATCATGCGCGAAGCGCTCCGACTCGTCGAAGCCAGGCTCGGCGCGGCGCTCGAAGCCCTGCGCGCTTTCGCCGCGCGCTACCGCGCCATGCCCACGCTGGCGTACACGCACCTCCAGCCCGCCCAGCTCACCACCGTCGGCAAGCGCGCCGCGCTCTGGATGCAGGCCTTCGTCTGGGACCTCGATGAGGTAGCGCACCGGTTGCGCACCCTGAGCTTCCTCGGCTGCAAGGGCACCACGGGGACGCAGGCCTCCTTCCTCGACCTCCTGAACGGCGATCATGCCAAGGTCCGCCGGCTCGACGCGCTGGTGGCGGAGAAGCTCGGCTTCGAACGGGTGGTGCCGGTGAGCGGCCAGACCTACCCGCGCAAGACCGACGCGCAGCTGCTGTCCACCCTCGCCGGCGTGGCGCAGTCGGCGGCCAAGCTGGCGGCGGACCTGAGGCTGCTCCAGCACCTCGGCGAGATCCTGGAGCCGTTCGGCGCCGAGCAGATCGGCTCATCCGCGATGGCGTACAAGCGCAACCCGATGCAGGCCGAGCGAATCACGTCGCTGGCCCGGTTCGTGATGCACCTCCCGGCCAACGCGGAGGAGACCGCGGCGCAGCAGTGGTTCGAGCGGACGCTCGACGACAGCGCCAACCGGAGGCTGGTGCTGCCCGAGGCGTTCCTCGCGACGGACGCCATCCTCGTGCTCCTGGCGAGCGTGGCGTCGGGGCTGGAAGTGCGCGATGCCGTCGTGCGGCGGCACGTGATGACGGAGCTGCCCTTCATGGCGACGGAGCGGTGCCTGATGCTCGGCGTGAAGGCGGGTGGCGACCGGCAGGCGCTGCACGAGGTGATCCGGCGCCACAGCATGGAGGTCGCGCGCGCGGTCGCGGAGGACGGTGCGCCCAACGACCTTCTCTCGCGGCTCGCGGCCGACCCGTCCTTCCGCGCCGCGCCGATCGCCGAAGTGGCGCGCGATCTCGATCCCACCCACTTCGTGGGGCGCGCGCCCGAGCAGGTGGACGAGTTCCTCCGCGATGTCGTGGACCCGTTGCTGGCGCGACTCCCCGGAGCGCCGCCTGCCGAGGTGCGGGTATGACCGGCGTCATGCGGAGCGAACTCCCCCTGCCCCTGGTCCGTCGCGGCAAGGTTCGTGAAGTCTACCGGATCGACGACGACCGCCTGCTGCTGGTCGCCAGCGACCGGATCAGCGCCTTCGACGTGGTGATGAACGAGGCGGTGCCCCACAAGGGCGCGGTTCTCACCCAGATAAGCGCGTTCTGGTTCTCCCATCTGGCGGCGGCCACGCCGCACCACTGCCTGAGCGCGGACGTCGACGAGATCGTCGCCGCCTGCCCGGACCTCGCCGGCCACCGCGACGCGATCGCCGGCCGGGCGATGCTGGTGTCGCGCACCGAGCCGGCCGCGTTCGAGTGCGTGGTGCGCGGCTATCTCTCCGGTTCCGCCTGGAAGGAGTACCGCGAGCTGGGGACGCTCGCGGGCGAGCGCCTGCCCCTGGGGCTCGGGGAATCGGACCGGTTCGACCCGCCCGTCTTCTCGCCGGCCACCAAGGCCGACGTCGGCCACGACGAGAACGTGACGTTCGCGCGCATGAGCGAGGCGCTCGGCGCGGACCTCGCAACGCAGCTCCGTGACCGCTCGCTCTCCCTCTACCTCGAAGCTCAGGCGTACGCCGCCCATCGCGGGATCATCATCGCGGACACCAAGTTCGAGTTCGGGCTCGACGGCCGCGGACGGCTGCTGCTGATCGACGAGGTGCTGACGCCGGACTCCTCGCGCTTCTGGCCCGCGGACCGGTACGCCCGGGGCGGAGCGCAACCGAGCTTCGACAAGCAGCCGGTCCGCGATCATCTGGACGCCGTGCGCAAGGCGGGCAGCTGGAACGGAGAAGCACCGCCGCCGGCGCTGCCCGACGAGGTGGTGCGCTCCACCAGCGACCGTTATCGGGACATCTACCGCCGCCTCACGGGCCGGCCACTGGAGGCGTCGTGATCCGCATCGTGCCGGAAGGCTGGCCCTTCATCAAGACGGGCTTCGCGCTGGACGCCGCGCTGCTCGCGATCTGGTACGCCTGGCCCGGCTGGATGGTCATTCTTCCGGTGATCGGCCTGCTGCTCACCGTCTGGCTGTTCATCTTCTTCCGCGACCCGGTCCGGGACGGGCCGCGCGGCGACCACATCGTCATCTCCCCCGCCGACGGCCGCATCCGCGGTATCGCCCAGGTGGAGGAGCCGATGTATCTTCACCGCAAGGCCACGCGGGTCTCCATCTTCATGAACGTCTTTGACGTCCACGTGAACCGGTACCCCGTGTCGGGCGAGATCGAAGTCGTGCACTACAACCCCGGCGAGTTCCTGGTGGCGAGCGACGACAAGGCCTCGCTGGTGAACGAACAAGCGTCGGTCGGCATCGCCTCGTCGAAGGGTCAGGTTCTGGTGAGGCAGATCGCGGGACTCATCGCGCGCCGCATAGTCACCGATGGCGGCCCCGGCGACCAGGCGGTCCAGGGGGAACGGATGGGTATGATCCGCTTCGGCTCGCGGGTGGACGTCTTCCTGGAGACGTCGGCGTCCGTGAAGGTGTCTCTCGGCGACAAGGTCCACGCCGGCCGGACGATCATCGCGGAGCGCGGGGCATGACGGCGCCGCGCCGCCAGGCGATGCGCCGGGCCATCGTCATCCTCCCCGGCGCGTTCACCTCCGGGAACCTCTTCTTCGGCATCTGGTCGGTGATCGAGGCGTCGCGGGGGAACTTCACGCACGCCGCCTGGTTCATCGTGGTGGCCGGCTGCATGGACATGCTCGACGGGCGTATCGCGCGGATGAGCCGCACCGGCACCGCCTTCGGCGCCGAGCTGGACTCCCTCGTGGACGCGATCAGTTTCGGCGTCGCGCCGGCGTTGCTCCTCTATTTCCACACCTTCAAGGGCGGCGACTGGTCGTGGCTGCTCTGCTTCCTCTACATCCTCGCCGCGGTCCTGCGCCTGGCGCGCTTCAACGTCGAGCAGGCGGGCCACGCCAAGTCGCAGTTCTTCGGGCTCCCTTCGCCGGCCGCGGGCATGACGCTCGCCACGTACTATCCCTTCTCGCGGACGGACTTCTTCCACCAATACCTGGCCGGGCTCTGGCCCTGGAACACCGCCATCGCCCTGCTGGTCGTCATGGTGTCGCTGCTGATGATGAGCCACGTACCCTACCCGGCCGTGCCGAAGATGAACTTCCGCACCTGGCGCGGCCTCCTCGGCATCGGGTGGGTGCTGTTGGTGATCGTCGCGGCCCTTTACTTCCCGGCCTACTTCTTCTTCCCGTTCGGGATCGCGTTCATCGGCTACGGACTCGTGCGGGCCGCCGGCGTCGGCTTCCTCGACCGGCTGCCGGAGCGTGACCCGCTCGCGGACGACGAGGAGAACGGCGCCCGGCCGGTGGAGGACGACGTAACGCCCAAGTCGCTGCTCCCCTTCCGCCTGGGCAAGCGCCGCCGCCCCGGCGGGGGCCACTGATGCGGTTCCGCGGCCGGGTGCGCGTCATGCCGAGGTCGGGCCTGCTGGATCCCCAGGGGCACGCCGTGGAGCAGGCGCTCGGCGCGCTCGGGTTCGCGACCGTGTCGCAAGTGCGCGTGGGCCGGACGCTCGAGATCGCGCTCGACGCCGATTCCGAGCACCAGGTGCGCGAGCGCCTGCGCGAGATGTGCGAGCGGCTCGTCGCCAACCCAGTAACCGAGGACTACACGATCGACGCCGTTGAGGCGCTGGCGTGAAGGTCGCCGTGGTGCGGTTCCCCGGCTCCAACCGCGATCTCGACGCGCACCATACCGCCCTGGCCGCTGGCCACCAGTGTACGCTGGTGTGGCACGGCTCGACCGATCTCGAGGGCGCCGACGTGGTGATCCTGCCCGGCGGGTTCTCCTACGGCGACTACCTTCGCCCCGGAGCCATCGCGCGGTTCTCGCCGGTGATGCGGGCGGTCGCCGAGCACGCGAAGGCGGGCCGTCCGGTGCTGGGCATCTGCAACGGCTTCCAGATCCTGTGCGAGGCGCACCTCCTCCCCGGCGCGCTGGTGCGCAACGAACGACTCGCGTTCGTGGCGAAGATGGTGACGGTGCGCGTCGAGAACGACGCCACGCCGTTCACCTCCGGCTACGCCGTCGGCCGGGAGCTGCGCTTCCCGATCGCGCACGGCGACGGCCGCTACGTCGCCGACGAAGTTGCGCTCGACCGGCTGGAGCGCGAGGATCGCGTCGTCTTCCGCTACGTGAACGGCAACCCCAACGGGGCCATGCGGGACATCGCGGGGATCACGAACGAGGGCCGGAACGTCGTCGGCCTGATGCCGCATCCCGAGAGCGCCGCCGACGCGCTCGTGGGCTCCAACGACGGGGCGGCCATGTTCGCGTTGGCCGCGGTACCCGCACACGTCTGACGGAGGTAACAATGAAAGAGCGAACCCTTTTCCTCATCGCCGCCGTGGCGGCCATGTGCGCGAGCGAAGCCCGCGCGCAGGACACGACCAGCGCGGTCCGCCCCGGCATGACCGAGGCCGACGTCCTCAATCGCTGGGGCGAGCCGGTGGCGGTGCGCCGCGTCAACGACTGGACGTACCTGTTCTTCCGGAACAATTTCGAGCGGCAGTGGGGCTACTACGACACGGTCTTCCTCCAGAACGGCCAGGTCGTTGATGCGATCGTGCGCGCCCCCGAGCACGTGTACCTCGGACCGAGCAGCTCGCCCCCGGACCGGGCGCCTTTCTTCACGCCGCCGGCGACGCCACGGCCCGACACCGCGGCCGGCACCGTGACCGGCGTCCGCGTCACCACCCCGACCACCCCACCACGGCCGGAGTTCTGATGGCTGACAAGCCCAGCGGCAACGAAGAGGAGTACTTCCTCAAGCTGGAGAGGGAGAAGCTCGAGAAGCTCAAGAAGGAGGGGGCGGCGCGCCGCGCGGAGGAGGAGAAGCACGAGCGCCGCAAGCTCCATCACATGCACTGCCCCAAGTGCGGGCACGATCTGGTCGAGGAGCGCTACCACGGCGTGAACGTGGACCGGTGCACCGCCTGCCGAGGCATCTGGTTCGACGCCGGCGAGGCGGAGGGTCTGCTCGACAAGGACCCGGGCGCGCTTCAGAGCTTCTTCGGCGACCTCGTCTCGGGCCTCGGCGGAGGAAAGAAGCGCCCGTGACGGCGCGCCCGCGCCCAGGCGACCCAGCCATCACGCCGGAGCTGGTCCGCCGGCACGGGCTCACCGCAGCAGAGTTCGACCGCATCCGGGCCATCCTGGGGCGGGATCCCACCTTCGTAGAGCTCGGCGTCTTCTCCGCCCTGTGGAGCGAGCACTGCTCCTACAAACACTCGAAGCCCGTCCTCCGGACCTTGCCGACCACCGGGTCCCAGGTCCTCCAGGGTCCCGGTGAGAACGCCGGGGCGGTCCGCATCGGCGAGGGGTGGGCGGTAGCCTTCAAGATGGAATCGCACAACCACCCCTCCGCGGTCGAGCCCTACCAGGGTGCCGCGACCGGCGTGGGCGGCATCCTGCGCGACATCTTCACCATGGGCGCGCGACCGATCGCGCTGCTCGACTCGCTCCGCTTCGGCTCCCTCGACTCGCCGCGCCAGCGCTACCTCTTCAAGGGAGTGGTGCACGGCATCAGCGACTACGGAAACTGCGTCGGCGTCCCGACGGTAGCCGGGGACGTCGCCTTCGAGCCTGCCTACGACGGCAACCCGCTCGTCAACGCGATGTGCGTGGGACTGTTGCGCGAGGATGAGCTGATCCGCGCCATCGCCGCGGGGCCCGGCAATCCAATCGTCTACGTCGGCGCGCGCACCGGCCGCGACGGCATCCACGGAGCATCGTTCGCGTCCGAGGAACTCTCCGAGAAGAGCGAGGCCCGGCGGCCGCAGGTGCAGGTCGGCGACCCGTTCACGGAGAAGCTGCTGATCGAGGCCTCGCTCGAGCTCATCGCGTCGGGCCACATCGTTGCGATCCAGGACATGGGCGCCGCGGGCCTCACCTCGAGCTCGGCGGAGATGGCGGCGCGCGGCGGTGTCGGCGTCGAGATCGACGCCAAGCAGGTCCCGGTGCGCGAGGAAGGCATGACGCCGTACGAGGTCCTGCTGTCGGAGTCGCAGGAGCGGATGCTGGTGGTCGCCAAGCGCGGCCTCGAAGACCAGGTCCGGGCGATCGCGCGCAAGTGGGAGCTCGAGAGCGCGGTGATCGGGCGCGTCACCGACGACGGGCTCTACCGGGTGCGCTGGGGCGAAGACGTGGTCGCCGAGATCCCGGGTGCGCAGCTGGTCGAGGGTGTGCCCATCCACGAGCCCGACGCTGTGGAGGGCGACGAGGCGAAGGCGCGGCGCACGCGGCCGCTCCCCCCGCCCCGCACCTCCGACCTGGACCTGGTGCTCGAACGGCTCCTCGACGTCCCCGCCATCGCCTCGAAACGCTGGGTGTACGAGCAGTATGACACGTCGGTCCAGTCCAACACGGTGATGGGCCCCGGCGGCGACGCGGCGGTGATCAGGGTCCGCGGCTCGAGCCTCGGCGTCGCGGTGACGAGCGGTTGCCCGGGCCGCTACGTCTGGCTCGACCCGTATGAGGGCGGCAAGGCGGCCGTCGCCGAGGCAGCGCGCAACATCGCGGTGACGGGGGCGAGGCCCCTCGGCGTAACGGACTGCCTCAATTTCGGGAACCCGGAGAAGCCCGAGGTCTTCTTCCAGTTCCGCGAGGCGTGCCGGGGCATGGCCGACGCCTGCCGCGCGCTCGATACGCCCATCACCGGCGGCAACGTCTCCTTCTACAATGAGAGTCCGACGGGCGCGGTGCTGCCCACTCCGATGGTCGGGATGGTGGGCGTGCTTACGGACGTGACGGCCCGAGTGCCGGCGGCGTTCCGGGAGACCGGCGACCTGGTCGTGGTGCTGGGCCGGTGCCGGGGCGAGCTGGGCGGCTCGCAGTATCTTTCACTCGAGACCGGCGAAACGTTCGGGATACCGCCGCGGGTGGATCTCACGGCCGAGCGGGCTCTCATAGATTGCCTGGTAGCGGCCGCGGAACGGCGGCTCCTCCGGTCGGCGCACGACTGCTCGGAGGGCGGCCTGGCCGTAGCACTGGCGGAGTGTGCGATGGGTGCTGAGCCGCCGCTGGGGGTGGAGGTGGACATGACGAGGTGGGCGGGTGGCGTCGCTCCCGACGCCGCGCTCTTCGGGGAGGACCAGGGACGCGCGGTCGTGACCGTCGCGGCGGGCGACGTGGAGGCGCTGGCGGCGCTGGCAGCGCGGCACGGCCTCCCCGCGGCGGCCGTCGGAACGGTGGGGCCGGCGGGCGGGCCGGTGCGCCTCGTGGTGGACGGCGTGACGGTCTCGCGGCAAGTGAAGCGGTTGCGCGAGATCTACGAAGGCGCGATCCCGCGTCGCCTCGCCCCGGCAGGAGGGTAGCCAAGTGTGCGGCATCTTCGGCATCTCCGGGCATCCCGAAGCCGCGCACCTGGCCTACCTGGGCCTCTACGCGCTGCAGCACCGCGGCCAGGAGGCGGCCGGCATCGTCTCGGTGGACGACGCGGGCGTGGCACGCGCCCACAAGGGCAACGGGCTCGTCTCCGATGTATTCAACGAGGAGATCATCCAGAGCCTTGAGGGAGCTACCGCGATCGGCCACACCCGCTACAGCACCGCCGGCGGGAGCGCGGCGGTGAACACGCAGCCCTTCCTGGTGCGCTACCGCATGGGCACGCTTTCCATAGCGCACAACGGCAACCTCACCAACGCCGGCGAGCTGCGCCGCGAGCTGGTCGAGGCCGGCAGCCTGCTCCAGTCCACCGCCGACACCGAAGCCCTCATCCATCTGATCGCCCGCTCCGCCAGGCCCACTCCCGACGAGCAGATCCGCGAGGCGGTGATGAAGGCCGAAGGTGCGTACTCGCTGCTCGTCACCGTCGGCCGGGTCCTCTACGCCGTGGTGGACCCGCGCGGGTTCCGGCCGCTGATGCTCGGCAAGGTGGGCGACGCGACGGTGGTGGCTTCCGAGAGCTGCGCGCTCGACATCGTGGGCGCGCGCATCACCTGCGAGCTGGAGCCCGGGAGCGTGGTCCGCATCGAAGGCGGGCAGGTGGAATACCTGGAGCCGCTGCCGCCCAAGCCGCTCAAGCGCTGCGTGTTCGAGCTGGTGTACTTCTCCCGCCCCGACAGCATGGTCTTCGGCGAGAGCGTCAACCTGTTCCGCCGCAACCTCGGCCGGGCGCTGGCGCGGGAGCACCCCGCCCCGGGGTCCGACTGCGTCTTCTCCGTGCCCGACTCGTCCAACGCCGCCGCGCTGGGTTACGCCGAAGCGGCCGGGCTGCCGCTGGAGCACGCGCTGATCCGGAACCACTACGTAGGCCGGACCTTCATCCACCCCGTGCAGGCGGGCCGCGACGCCAAGGTGAAGATCAAGTACAACGCGGTGCGCGAGATCATCGCGGGCAAGAGCGTCGTAGTGGTGGACGACTCCATCGTCCGCGGCACGACCAGCCGCGGCCTCGTGGCGATGATCCGGCAGGCCGGCGCGCGCGCGGTGCATTTCCGCGTCGCGTCGCCGCCCACCGTCGGGCCGTGCTACTACGGGATCGACACGCCCACCCGCCAGGAGCTGATCGCGTCCAACCACACCGTCGAGGAGATCCGGAAGTACCTCGCCGTGGACTCACTCGGGTACTTGTCGCTCGACGGGATGGTACACGCGAGCGAGGGAGACGCCGACCGCTTCTGTCACGCCTGTTTCTCCAACCAGTACCCCACCGAGATCCCGGCGGACGCCACGACATCGGGCTATGCCGCGGACCTCGTACGCACTTCATAGGAATACCGGCATGAGGCGCTACGTCTATTACTTCGGGGGCGGACGGGCCGACGGCTCGGCGGCGATGAAGGGTGTCCTGGGCGGCAAGGGCGCCGGACTGGCCGAGATGACCAACCTCGGAGTCCCGGTGCCGCCCGGCTTCACGATCAGCACCGAGCTGTGCATCGAGTACATCAAGACGCGGAAGTACCCTCCCGACCTCCGCGCCGAGGTGGACGCGAACCTCAGGCGCGTCGAGGAGTTGACGGGCCGGCAGTTCGGCGGGGCGGAGCGGCCGCTGCTCCTGTCGGTTCGCTCGGGCGCCGCGGTCTCGATGCCGGGGATGATGGACACCATCCTCAACCTTGGCATGAACGACGGGGTGGCCGACGAGCTGGCCCGGCAGACGGGCAACCCGGTCTTCGCGTACGACGCGTATCGGCGGTTCGTGCAGATGTACGGGGATGTGGTACTCGGCCTGAAGAGCAACAAGAGCCCGTTCGAGCACCTCATCGACCAGAAGAAGAAGGCGCGTGGCGTGAAGCGCGACATCGACCTTCCCGCCTCAGACCTTCGCGCGCTGGTGGACGCGTTCAAGGAGGCCATCCACGACCGCACCCGCGTGACGTTCCCGGAGGAACCGATGGCGCAGCTGTGGGGCGCCATCGAAGCCGTGTGGCTCTCGTGGCTCGGTGAGCGCGCCGCGGCGTACCGGCTGATCCACCACATCCCCGAGGACCTCGGCACCGCGGTCAACATCGTGGCGATGGTCTACGGAAACCTCGGCGAGGACTCGGGCTCGGGTGTCGGGTTCACGCGCGATCCGTCTACGGGGGAGAAGCGCTTCTTCGGCGAGTTCCTGGCCAACGCGCAGGGCGAGGACGTCGTGGCGGGCATCCGCACCCCGGAGCCGATCGACCGGATGGCATCGCTGTTCCCGGAGGCGTACCGAGAGCTGATAGAGACGGTCGGGCGGCTGGAGAAGCACTACCGCGACATGCAGGACCTCGAGTTCACGGTCGAGCGCGGGAAGCTGTTCCTGCTCCAGACGCGGAACGGCAAGCGCACCGGCGCGGCGGCGGTCCGGATCGCGGTAGACATGACGGCCGAGGGCCTGGTAAGCGAGGAGGAGGCGTTGCTGAGCGTCTCACCGGAGGCGGTGGAGCAGCTGATGCACCCGACGGTGGATCCGGCGGCGCCCTGTACCGTCCTCACCACGGGCCTGCCCGCGTCGCCCGGCGCGGCGGCGGGCCAGGTGGTCTTCGACGCCGAGGAGGCGTTCGCCTGGGCCGCGGAGGGGAAGTCCGTGATTCTGGTGCGGGCGGAGACGTCGCCGGAGGACATTCGCGGGATGGCCGCGGCCAAAGGCATCCTCACCGCGCGTGGCGGGATGACGTCGCACGCGGCGGTGGTCGCGCGCGGGATGGGCAAGTGCTGCGTGGTCGGAGCGTCAGCGCTGGACGTGGACCACGAAGCCGGGGAGTTCGCCGTGAACGGGCGGCGCATCGCTCGCGGCGAGTGGATAACGCTCGACGGCTCGACCGGCCGGGTCATCGACGGCCGGGTACCGCTAGTCGCGCCGAGCTTTTCGGACCACTTCGCGCAGTTCATGGGCTGGGCGGACAAGCATCGGCGCCTCGGGGTGCGCGCCAACGCCGACACGCCGGGCGACGCGCGCCGCGCCCGCGAGCTCGGCGCCGAGGGGATTGGGCTCTGCCGCACCGAGCACATGTTCTTCGAGGGCGAGCGGATCGAGTGGGTGCGGAAGATGATCCTCGCCCGCGATGCCGCCGGGCGGAAGCGCGCCCTCGCCAAGCTGCTCCCCATGCAGCGGTCCGACTTCGAGGGGATCTTCGAGGCGATGGACGGCTTCCCCGTCACGATCCGCCTGCTCGACCCGCCGCTGCACGAGTTCCTGCCGCACGATCCCGACGAGATCGCCGCGCTCGCCAAGGACATGGGAGTCTCCGCGAAGAAGCTCGCCGGCGTGGTGGAGTCGTTGCGCGAGGCCAACCCCATGCTCGGCCACCGCGGCTGCCGGCTGGGGGTGACCTATCCCGAGATCACGGAGATGCAGGCGCGGGCGATCTTCGAGGCGGCGGTGCACGTCACGGCGCGCGGCGTCAAGGCGGTCCCCGAAGTCATGGTGCCGCTCGTCGCGGATGTGACCGAGCTCAAGCATCAGGCGGACATCGTGCGCCGAGTGGCGACCGAGGTCTTCGCCACGGCCAAGCGCGAGGTGCCCTACCTCCTGGGGACGATGATCGAGCTGCCTCGGGCCGCGCTCACCGCCGACGAGATCGCGGAAGTCGCCGAGTTCTTCTCGTTCGGCACCAACGACCTCACCCAGACCACCTTCGGCCTCTCGCGTGACGACGCGGGCCGGTTCCTGCCGTACTACGTTCAGCACGGCCTCCTCCCCGCCGACCCGTTCCAGGTCCTCGACCAACGGGGCGTGGGGAAGCTGATCCGCATCGGCATCGAGCTGGGCCGGAGCAAGCGCAAGGACCTGAAGGTGGGAATCTGCGGAGAGCACGGCGGCGAGCCCTCGAGCATCGCGTTCTGCCATGATGCGGGGATGGACTACGTGTCGTGCTCGCCGTTCCGCGTGCCCATCGCGCGGCTGGCGGCGGCGCAGGCCGCGCTGAGGGAGAGGGGCGTCGAGGACCGCACGGCGGCAACGGTGTAGCCTGGGGCGGCAGGTATTTGCTTCGTTATCCACTTATGCGGGCAGTCCGCGCCGGCACCGCCTGACCCTTAACCCGCTTGCCCTCGCCTACAGTTCGAGGACGGTACGCAGGCCGTCGTCCACCTGTCGGAGGAGACTGGTGGGTAGGTGACCAACCCGCTCGGTCAGCAGCCGGCGGTCAATGGTGAGGACTTGCGAGACGTTTGCCACTGAGTCACGCGGCAGGCTCGCGGCGCGGGCCGGGAGCAACACATTGCCGGGCGCTTCAACGAGATGCAGGTTGGATGTCAGGACTACGACTATCGCCGTGGCCAGCCGACTGCGATTGAATGCATCCCCTTGAACCACGAGCACGGGTCGGCGGTAACCGGGCCCCAAGCCAGCTGCATCCGGCAGGTTGGCCCACCAGACGTCGCCGCGATTCAACTGCACTCTACCACTTCTCGCGCGCCAGCGCTCGTTCTTGGGCGGTTGCGAAGGCAGGGTCCAGCCGACTATCCTCGGCGGCGTAAACAGCATTCAGCCGCTTCGTGATCTGATCGGCCTTGTGCTTGGCCAGGTACTCCGCCAGCGCCCGCGCGAAGAGCTCGCTGCGGCTCACGCCCAGGCGCTTGGCCAGGGCATCGCCGGACCGGAAGAGGCTATCGGGTAGGGAGATCGCCGTTTTCATACCGCAGTATAAACTCGGTGGGCCGCGGGGGAAAGCGGTCCAACCCTCGCGCGCCCTTCGAGCTCGGGTGGAGCCCCTCGGCCGCGAGCAGGACGCCGGCCTTCACCAGCTCCTCGTTGTACTTCCCCATGATCTCGAGGTCCTGCGCTGACGGGAGCATGCCCGCTTCCGTGTTCTTGTCGGCCCTGAGCAGCATCATGAATCGCATGGTTGTGTCTCCGCTTGGTTAGGAGCCGGGTTTCCGGGCGGTCTCGACCGGGTGTGAACCCTGGCTCTATTGTCACGACGAACGAGGGGCGGCGAAATCGACAGTTTCAGTATCGTTCCCTCGGACGTATTTGTTAAGTGTCGGCAATGCTATGACTTGATCCGTTCCGCGGTTGGCCGGCGACAGGAGAGCGACATGTTCACTCTCAGCACGGCAGACGACCAGGTGATCCGCGATCCAAGCCCGGAGCAGATCAGTGCCGTGATCGAAGGCCTCGCTCCCGGCGGAGACTCGTTCGCCATACTGGCCACCGACGCCGACGAGCTCACCTTCATTCAGGCCATAGGAAGCCCTTCAGAAGGCTTTTCGCTGGAGTATCAGGATGGATCTCTGGATCGGCACTTCGAGTGCACCAGCCAGGACCTCACGCCGGAGCATGTGGTGCTGGCGTTCCGGTCATATCGACGCGGTGAGCCGGCCTGGAAGACGGCTTTCGCCTGGCGGCGACTCGAGCTGTAATGGCACCATGCTTGCCGGTTGTCCTGATTCTCGGACGCGCTGCGGCTGGCGTCCTGCCCGCTGCCGCGCCACATTCGTGTGGGCCGACAACGCAGCGCAGCCGGAAGGGGGACGAGCATGGAACGACCATCGGGACAACGCCGCCAGGGAGAACGCCGCCGGCTGTTGGACCAGCGTTCGCCGATCGCGCGCCGGCTGCGGCGCGCCTTCCCGGATGCCCGCGTCGTGGCCATCTCGGGGCGGCCCTCCTACGCGGGAGGCCTGGACCCGCTCGCGGTCGCGCAAGGACTCGGCGCGGTCCGCACGATCCGGATGCCGATCTCCCGCGACCAGCTGCTGCGGATCGTGGAGGAGGTGCGATGAGCGTCAGGCGACGGCGACGGTGCGGATCGTATCCGCGAATGTTGGCGGCAGTTCTGCTCGCCGTCGTTGCCGTCGCGGCCTGCGGCAGCGCGACCCGGGCGCCGGCGCGCCGCGGCGCAGAGCCCCGCACCGGGGATCAGGCCATCCTCACGCCCGCGGCTATGGCGAGGGCCGACAGCGGTCGGCCTCCCTACACCGCGGCGGACGCGCACTTCATGTCCGGCATGATCGGCCACCACGCGCAGGCGGTGCTGATGGCCGGCTGGGCGCCCACCCACGGCGCGAGTCAGGCGGTGCGCGCCCTGTGCGAACGGATCGTCGTGGGCCAGCTTGACGAGATCGTGGTCATGCAGCGCTGGCTCCGGGAACGGCATGAAACGGTTCCGGACGCGGACGCGTCGTACCACATGATGGCCGGCATGGATCACCCCATGCTCATGCCCGGGATGTTGACCGCCCAGCAGCTGGCGCAATTGGATCGCGCGAGGGGCCCCGAGTTCGACCGGCTGTTCCTGACCTTCATGATCCAGCACCACCGGGGCGCGATCACGATGGTGGAGCGGCTGTTCGGCGCGCAGGGCGCCGCCCAGGACGACACCGTCTTCAAGTTCGCCTCCGACGTGAACGCCGACCAGACCACCGAGATCGACCGCATGAACACCATGCTCACGACGATGCCCACTGGAGAGCGCAGCCCATGAGATCCAAGTCTTCGTCCGTTCGCCCGCTCGCGTCCCTGTCCCTCGGGGCCGTTCTGCTGTCCGCCGCGGCGTGCGCCAGAACGTCGTCCTCGTCGGCCCCCGCCGCCCTGTCGCCCGCGCCCGACTGGTCGGTGACGGCGCCCAGCCCCGATCCGCGGGTCGGACTGCGCGCCGGGTGGTTCGACGCCGCCGAAGTGACCTGGAACATGCGCGTGGTCTCGAGGACCCCGCCCTCGGCGCCGTTCATCAATCGGAGCACTCCGGGCGACTTCCGGCTCATCAACTCGGACCTCTCGTTCGTCGGGCATTACATCATCCAGGGCAACTTCAGCGGCTATCAGGTCTGGGACATCTCGCAGCCGAGCCACCCCACCCTGCGCACGTCCTACGTCTGCCCCGGTTCGCAGAGTGACGTCTCGGTCTATCGCAGGCTGATGTTCGTGTCCGGCGAGGCCATGAACGGCCGCACCGACTGCGGCACGCAGGGCGTCCCCGACACGGTGAGCCACGACCGGCTGCGCGGCATCCGCATCTTCGACATCACCGATATCGCCCACCCGCGTTACCTGGCCAACGTGCAGACCTGCCGGGGCTCGCACACCCACACGGTGGTGACCGACCCGAACGACACCGCGAACATCTACATCTACATCTCCGGCTCGGCCCCGGTGCGCTCGCCCAACGAGCTCGCCGGCTGCTCGAACCTGATGCCGGACCGGGACCCCAACAGCGCGCTGTTCCGTATCGAGGTCATCCGGGTGCCGCTTGCCGCGCCTGAGCAAGCGCGGATCGTGAGCTCGCCGCGGATCTTTAGTGACCTCGCCGCACCGGCCCGACACCCCGAGCTCCGTGCCGATTCGATCGCCGCCTCCGAACGGGCGGCCGCCGAGCGCCGGCGAACCGGCGCCGCCGCGCCGCCGCCGGAGCCGAGGACCGGACCCAACCAGTGCCACGACATCACCGTCTATGCGGCGATCGGCCTCGCCGGCGGCGCGTGCGGCGGCTACGGCCTCCTGCTCGACATCCGCGATCCGGCCCACCCGCGGCGGATCGGCGCGGTGGCCGACTCGAACTTCTCCTACTGGCACTCCGCGACGTTCAACAACGACGGCACCAAGATCCTGTTCACCGACGAGTGGGGCGGCGGCTTGCATCCCCGCTGCCGCGTGACGGACAAGTATGAGTGGGGTGCCAACGCGATATTCACCCTGGTCAACAACACGATGACGTTCACGAGTTACTACAAGATGCCGGCCCCGCAGACGCCCAATGAGAACTGCGTGGCCCACAACGGGACGCTCATCCCGATCCCCGGGCGCGACATCATGGCCCAGGGCTGGTATCAGGGTGGCATCTCGGTCTTCGACTGGACCGATCCGGCGCACCCGAGGGAGATCGCCTACTTCGACCGCGGCCCGATGGACTCGACCACACTCTACGGCGCCGGGTCGTGGGCCGCCTACTGGTACAACGGATACATCGTGAGCTCCGAGCTCGCACGCGGGCTCGACATCTTCGAGCTGACGCCTAGCGCGCTCCTCTCGCAGAACGAGATCGACGCGGCGAAGCTGGTGCAGGTGGACTATTTGAACCCGCAGGATCAGCAGAGGCTGGTCTGGCCCCCGAGCTTCGTGGTACCGCGCGCCTACCTCGACCAGCTCGCGCGGTCGAACGGCCTGGCGGCCGACCGGGTGTCGGCGGTGAGGAATGAGCTGGCCCGCGCCGAGAGGCTTTCGAGGGCGCAGCGGCGGGACGCGCTGACGCAGCTGGCGACGCAACTGAACGGTGACGAGGAGGGAGCCGCCGACCAGGCCAAGGTGCGGGCGCTGGCCGCGGCGGTGAGGGACCTGGCCGACGCGCAGCTCTGATCGCCACGGTCTAGGCCCGCGAGCCTTGACGCCGCGCCGCGCGCTGCCATATATGAGGCCCGGAAGGCGCTTTGTCCGTTCTACCCCACCCCGCTGGAGGCCCCATGCGCCGTACCGCCGGCTTCTGTGCCTGCGCTGCTCTCGCCCTCTTCGTACCCCTTCGGACACTTGCCGCCCAGAGCGGCGGTATCCGCGGTCGGGTCGCCGATGCGGGCGGCGCCCCCCTCGCACGCGCCACGGTCAGCGTGGACGGCACGCCCCTCAGGGCCAGCAGCAACGACCAGGGCGGGTACCTGATAAGTGGAGTCCCGGCCGGCACCCACACGGTCCGCGCCCGCGCCCTCGGTTACGTCGCCCAGTCAGCCCAGGTCACCGTCGCGGGCGGACAGACCACTACCCGGGATTTCACCCTCCAGCCCCAGCCCATCAGTCTTTCGGCCATAGACGTCACGATCGGTTCGCGCGCGCGCCACACCGCGGCCGAAGAGCTGGCCGTGCCGGTGGACGTGTACGATGTGCAGGACATCGCCAGTCAGGGAACCAGGGAGACCAGCCAGATCCTGCAGGCGCTCTCACCCTCGGTCAACTTCCCGCGCCAGAGCGTCACGGACGGTACGGATATCGTCCGGCCGTTCACGCTGCGTGGCTTGAGCCCCGATCACACGCTGGTGCTCGTCAACGGGTGGCGGCGCCATCAGACCGCGCTGGTCAACACGTTCGCCTACGGCACGGGCGCCGGCTCCAGCGGCGTGGACCTGAATGCGATTCCGGCAAGCGCCATCGAGCGGATCGAGGTATTGCGCGACGGCGCCTCCGCCCAGTACGGCTCCGACGCGATCGCGGGGGTCGTCAACATCGTCACTCGGGAGGGGGTGTTCAGTCCGTTCGTGAGCCTGGACGCCGGACAGCACTTCAGCGCGGACTACCCGAACGACGGCCGGACCTTGAACGTGAACGGCGGCTGGGGGTTCGGGCTCGGACGGGGGTCGCTCGCGCTCTTCGCCGAGGTGCTGGACCGGCAGCCGACCAATCGAGCCGGAGCCGACCTGTTCGACGACCCCCTGGTGCCGCAGCCCAACCAGCACTGGGGCGACGGGCTGGAGCGGGACCTGATGACGATGGCAAACCTCCGGATGCCGCTCAACGACGACCGAACCAGTGAGATCTACGCCTTCGGCGGCTACAGCTTCCGCAGTGGAACGGGGAACGGATACCGGCGCTACGCGGGCAGCGACAGGAACTGGCCGCAGATCTACCCGCTTGGCTTTCTGCCCGAGTTCAACCCGGACGTCACCGACTTCTCGCTCGCCGGGGGGTACCGGGGTGCCATGCAGGGTTGGTCCGTCGATGCCGGGGCCTCATTGGGGCACAACGCCTTCGAGTACAACCTTCGCAACACTCTCAACGCGTCGCTGGGGCCGTGTGTCGCTCCCGCTGCGCCGTGCGCGCCGGGCTCCGACGGCATTCTGGGCAATGCGGACGATCCCGGGATCCCGAACCAGACGTCGTTCTTCGCGGGCCAGTTGCGACGCGAAGAGTTCGCGGCAGGGATCAACGCGGCCAAGCCGCTGAGCCTGGGGCTCGCGGCGCCGGTGAACGTAGCAGTCGGTGCGACCCTCCGGCGCGAGAGGTACCGGATCACACAGGGGGAGCTGGCGTCGTGGGTGGACGGCGGAGACACGACGCAGTCTGGCGGCGAGGCGTCGGCCGGTTCCCAGGTGTTCCCCGGCTTCGCTCCCGGCGACGAGGCGGACGCGAGCCGGACCAACTTCGGAGCCTACGCGGACCTCGAGAGCGATCTCACTCCCGAGTTCCTGGCCAACCTGGCCGCGCGATTCGAGAGCTACAGCGACTTCGGCTCGGTAGTGACCGGCAAGCTGGCGTTCCGGTACCGGCCCTCGCCCGAGTTGACTTTTCGGGCGGCCAGCAGCACGGGGTTCCGTGCGCCGGGGCTGGGGCAGATCAACTTCAGCAAGGTGATCACGAACGTGATCGCCGGCTCCATCGAAGAGATCGGCGTCTTTCCCGTCGGCAACGCCGCCGCCCGCGCCCTCGGATCCAAGCCGCTCCGCGAGGAGTCGTCGGTCAACTTGAGCGCGGGGTTCGCCTTTAGCCCCGACCCGAACCTGACCTTCACGGCGGACTATTTCCGCATCACGATCAACGACCGCATCATCCTCGGTGCGACGTTCGACGACGACACGACGCTGGCGATCCTGGCGGCGGGAGGGTTCAACAACATCGCCGGCGTCCAGTACTTCACCAACGGGCTGGACACGCGTACCCAGGGCGTTGACCTCACCGGCAACCTGCGAGTCCCGGCCCTGACGGGCACGCTCAACCTCACGGGCGCAGTCAACTTCACCAGGAACGAGATCACCCGCGTCGATCCCCTGCCCGCGGTGCTCCAGAACTCGGCCGAGCCGGGCCTGCTCGACACGGTGACCGTGCTGGCCATCGAGGAGGAACGACCTGATTGGCGGGCGACGGTGACGGCCCAATACTCTACGGGACGGCTCCAGGCGCTGGTCCGCGGATCCTACTTCGGCGGGTTCTCCTCCGCGCAGCCGGGATACTGCGATCGGTGCCGGGAAACGTACGGGGCAAAGACCCTGTTCGACGCCGAAGTGGGGTATCGCTTCGGCCTGATGAACCTTGCCGTCGGTGTCCGGAACCTCTTCGACACCTATCCGGACCAGCCGTCGTCGCTGACCCCGACGGACCCGAACGACCCGACCTCGGATCCCGCGAAGCTGTACAACAACAACTACGGTACGTTCCCTTGGGCCGCGGCGTCACCGTTCGGGTACAACGGGCGGTATCTGTACGCGAGGGTGGATATGCGGATGCGTTAGGACGGTTGAAGGGAAAAGGGCGTTGAAGAGTTGAGGCACTCGCCACCGACCCTTCAACGCCTTTTTTCTTTTCAACCTTCAACGTCTTTCGTT
>JAUYOW010000103.1 GCA_030697825.1 Gemmatimonadales bacterium
GACTGCTGGGTGCGCTGGCCCAGCATGTAGTTGCCGCGCAGGAGAAGGTCGTACGCCGCGGCGTTGCGCGTGGGGCGCGCCTCAATGGAGGCGCGCTCGCCAGGCAGGAGGCGCCCGGCAATGGCGGTGCCCACCGCCTGAGCGACGTTCTCCTGGACACCGAGCAGGTCCTCTCCGGACAAGTCGAACTGATTGGTCCACACCTGCACTCCGGTCGAGGCTCGCAACAGTTCCACCGACACGCGCAGCCGGGTCCCGACCCGGCGCACGCGGCCGTTAACGAGATAGCTGACGTTGAGGGTGCGGCCCAGCTCCGGCGGGCTCATCGTGGCAGCTTCGCGCAGCCGGCGCACCGTGGTGCGCGAGGTTACCACCAGCCGCTCCACCTGGCCCAGCCGAGCCGCGATCTCCTCGGTCAGCCCTTCAGCCACGTAGGCGTCGGCGCTGTCGGGCGACAGGTTCTCGAAGGCCAGCACCGCCACGCTGGTGGGCGCCGGAGTGGGGGCGCGCGCCACGGCACGAGGCCGGCCGCACGGCGGCGGGCTGCCGTCCGGGCACTGAGCCGCCGCGGGGACGGCGGCCGCGAAAAGCAGCAGAGCGGCAAGACCGGAACCGGTCCCTGGGCGCAGCGGCATCCGCGAGAATCCAGCTGCACCAACCCGGCAGAGGCACGTCAACAGCGGGGGCGTCATCGCATGGCCCCGAAAGCCAGCGCGGCGCGCAGCGCGCGAGTGAGCGCCCGTGCCTTGACGTCGCCGGGCAAGCGCATCGTCACGTAGCGCACCTGGCGCGTCTTGCCGGCGCCCTCGATGATCCGGTCGGGATCGGCCAGCTTCGCCCCGTGCTCGAGGTAAAGGCGCACGCACTCCTTATACGGGAAGATCGTGCACACCAGGCCGGCGTCGGGATCGCGGTAGCCGATCGCCTTCCAGCCCGGATACGGCACCTCGCGCACGGTGGGCAGGGCCCGCTTCACGTGGTCGCGCACCTTGGCGGCGAGGGAGCGGATGCGCGGTGGAAACATCTGCAGGATGCGGGCAGGTGTGAGACCATCGCTCGCGCCTGCTTTCCTCGCGACCTTCCTGCCCGCCCGCTTCTTCGGGGCCGCCGCCCCCCGCGCCACTTTCACGGCCCCGCGGGCCCACTCCACCAGCCGGTCCCGGTCGTCGAGCACGTCCGCCGGTACCTCGTAGTAGCCGCGCATCGGCGCCTCGTTGGGCATGGGCGCGAACGGGCCCGCTCCCGCCGCCACGTAGGCGGGCCGGGTGTCGTCATTCACCTTGAAGAACAGCTGGTCGTCGTCCAGAACGGCGAAGAAGAGGCCCCCGTGGTAGAGGCCCGCGCCGCCGAACATCCGGCGGACGGTGACGGCGCCGAGTCCGGCCAGCTGCTCCAGGACGTAGTCGCGGAATGCTTCGCTTACGGGCATGGGTGAGCCAATTTACACGCTGGAGCGCGCCAAGCGAGATGGGGCGCCCAGAATCCTGTGGCGATGCCGCATTCGTCCACGCGGCCGGCCCCCATTACCTTTGCTGATGCCATTCTCCTCGTTCGGCCTGCACCCTTCCCTGCTCAAGGCGATCCGCGAGCTGGGCTTCACCCGACCCACGCCCATCCAGGAACAGTCGATCCCGCCCGGCGTCGCCGGCAAGGACGTCCTCGCTTGCGCGATGACAGGAAGCGGAAAGACCGCGGCCTTCATGCTCCCGATCATCCAGCACCTGATGGCGAAGCCGCGCGGGGTCACCCGCGCGCTGGTCCTCGCGCCGACCCGCGAGCTGGCCGCGCAGATCCACGAACACATGGAAGAGCTCGCGGTGCACACGCCGGTGACCGGCGCGCCGGTCTTCGGCGGCGTGGGGATGTCGCCGCAGGAGCACGCCTTCCGGAGCGGGGTGGACATCATCATCGCCACGCCGGGCCGGCTGCTCGATCACTTCCGCCAGCCCTACGCGAAGCTCGACAAACTCGAGTTCCTGGTGCTCGACGAGGCCGATCGGATGCTGGACATGGGATTCCTGCCCGACATCCGCCGGGTGCTGCGCCACATCCCGGCCAAGCGGCAGACGCTCTTCTTCAGCGCCACCATGCCGCAGGAGATCGTGAAGCTGTCGGCGGAGATGCTCCGGCATCCCGTGACGATCAACCTCGAGCGAAGATCGGCGCCGGCCGTGGGCATCACGCAGGCCGTCTACCCCGTGCCTCGGGAACTCAAGTCCGCCTTGCTGCTGGAGCTGCTGAAGCGGAAGGAGATCCACGACGCCATCGTCTTCTGCCGCACCAAGCACCGCGCCAACCGGCTCGCCGAGTACCTGACGAAGCACGGCATGTCGAACGCCAAGATCCACGGCAACCGGAGCCAGGCGCAGCGCACCGAGGCGCTGGCCGGGTTCAAGCGCGGGAAGGTCCGCGCCTTGGTGGCGACCGATATCGTGGCGCGCGGCATCGACGTCGAAGCGCTGGGCCACGTGGTGAACTTCGACGTGCCGAACGTCCCCGACGATTACATCCACCGGGTGGGACGCACGGCGCGCGCCGAGACCACCGGCGACGCGTTCACGTTCGTTTCGCCCGATGAGGAGTCGGACCTGAGCGCGATCGAGCGCGCGATCGGCAAGCGGCTGCCGCGGGTGACGCTGCCTGGGTTCGACTACGCGCACCAGCCGGCCGAGCGCTTCGAGGTGCCAATCGGGGAGCGCATCGCGGCTATGCGCGCGAAGAAGGCCGAGGACCGGGCGCGGGCCAAGGCCAAGGCTGAGCGCAAAGGGCATCAGCAGACGCAGGAGCAACAACGCGCGGCGCACAAGGCCGCCCGGCCGGCGTCGAGCCCGCTGTCACGATTCCACCGGCGGGGACGGTAGGAGGGGACGCGGAGGATCGGCGTCGCTCGCGGCTCAAGCCGCGGCTCGGCACTGTCGTGAAGCGACGGCCGCTTGACGCCTACTTGACGGCCGCACGCTAAGTCCAAGCCAACCCGCGCGCCGGGAGCGCCATGCGACCATTCCACCTAACCGGATTCCTCGTCCTCGCGGCCTGGCAGTTGGCGCCCGTCCAGGTCGCCCCCGATTCGACCGGCCGGCTGCGACTTTCCGTCGCGGCCGGGGCGGGCCGGTACGAAGACGCGACCTTCGACTGCAACGGCAACTTCGTGAGCGCGGTGCCGGTCGAGGTGCGCTCGGCGGGTGCGCGGCTGGACGCGATGGTCGACCCGAGCACGCGGCTCACGATGTACGGCGGCGTCCACGACGCCGATGAGGGCTGGGGCGACGGCTCCGGCGGGTTCGGGGGCGTGCAGATCGCGCACGAGGGACGGCGGATCGGCATCGGCGCGGGCGCGGTCAAGCGCGGCACGCCGAGCGGCGTGTTCGGTCCCAACTTCTATCTCCGGCTCGGCGACGCGGAGCGAACCCACTTCCGTCTCGAGGCGCTGCCGCCGACTGAAACGTTCTATCTCACCAACGTGGCGCGGATCGGCATGGGATTCGGCCAGGGGAACCTGCGGCGCACCGGGGGCTACGTCGGCGTCGGCTGGGGCCCGTACGCCGAGCAGTTGAGCCAGGGGACGGCGTTCGCCGATCTCGACATCCCCGCGGCCGGCAACATCGATCTCCTGCTGCGCGCCCAGGCCGGACCGGGCTACGAGGTCTTCCAGTGGGGCCTGGCGGCCGGGATGCGGTATCACTTCCCCCGCTAGAGGCGTCAGCTCGAGTGGTCGTGGACGATGAACCAATGGCCGTTCACGCGACGCATCACCAGGGACGTCGGCCCGCGGGCGGTGACCGAGTCGCCGCGCTGGAGCACGTAGTAGGCGATCGCGTTCAGCTCGTCCTGCCCCAGCACGTCCACCTCCAGTTGCTCGAAGTGGAGCGAGTCCCGCGTCGCGCCAGGCTCGAACCGCCGGGAGTACAGCTGGCGGATCGCGGCGCGGCCGCGGACCACGCGCGTCGCGGTTACGAACGTGGCGTCGGCGGCGTAGTCGGAGACGAAACCGTCGAGATCCCCCGCATTCCAGGCCCTCGCGCCGTGCTCCAGCAGCTCGCGCACTTCGCGGAACGCAGCTGAGTCGCGGGCAGCCGACACCGCCGATGCGGCGCTCCCGCCCCCGCGCTGCACGTGCACCCGTACGCAAGCCGTCGCCAGGAGCGTCACGGCCGCAATCAGCACGGAAGGTACCGCTCCCCGCTCCCCGCTCCCTCTCATCTCATCTCACCCTCCCCGGATCCGCTGGGTGAGCGCCGGCACCAGTCCCAGGAGCCGAGCGTAGAGCGCCAGCTGCCCGCGGTGGTACCACTCCTGCGCGATCCCGTGCTGCACCCACGCCAACTTGGTCCCCTGCTTCCCGTCGAACCGGGTGTGGAACTGATAGAGCGCCAGCTCGCCCTGGGCCCGGAACTTCCGCTCCGCATCCTTGATCTGCGAGCGCAGCAGCGCCACCAGCTGCCGCTTCGTTTGCGCGCGGTACGCCGGCTTCGCGTACCTGGCCAGCAGCTTCGGCCACGGCGCCCGTCGCAGGTTGGTGTCCGGGCGCGTGAACTCGCCCGTCATCATCATCGCCACCTCGAGGATGTGCCGCACCTGCTCGCGCACGCTGCGCACCTCCGCGGTCGGGCGAAAGTTGAATTGGTTCGCCGGGATGTTCTCCACCTCTTCCACGATCCCGTTGCGCACGTCGCGCCACGACTCCAGGACTTCATCGAGCCCGCTCGCCAGATCCGCCATCGTTGCTCCCCGTAATGGTCGCAAGGGAGTTAACAGGCCTCGGCTTCCGCATCAACATCCACGAACGAAAAAGGCCCGGTGATGGGCCGGGCCTCTCCCCTCCGGAAACCGTTCGTTCATCGGCCGAAATCCCGGGTCGTCTCGAGCGCGTAGCCTACCAGAACGGTCATCCTCACCGCCCCGGGCGAGCGCACGAACGCGAAGTTGAGCGGCAGACTGACGCCGCCGTAGTTGATGCTCTTCCCGATCCCGATCACGAGCGCCGAGCCGGTCGGCGACAGGTTCGGGCCGAGGCCGAACTCGAAGCCGTTGGGCATCCGGATTCCCATGAGGAACGACGCGCTCGGTATCGCGGTGCGCTGCTCCACCGCGCCAACCAGGAACACCTCCTGGATCACGAACATGGGTCCGCCGCCTTGGGGCACCACCTGCTGCTCGAAGTGCCAGCCGAACTGGCTGAGGATCGGCTCGAGGTTGTTCGCCTGCAGCACTGAGTCGGCAGTCTTGCCGAAGGCGTAGGTGAGCCCTAGACGAGGGCCCGCCATCGAGCGGCGCTCGAGCACCGGCCGCTGGGCGCTCAGCGTCGCCGCGACCGTCACCAGCGCCACGCCTAGAATCCCGAACGTGCGCTTCATGGTTCTCCTCCCGGAACGTCGCGACGCGATTGCCGCGAACGGGAGGAATCATGCGCCCGGCCCGTCAAGGCAACGTCAACTGTCGCGGCTGCAAGCGAAACGGGGCGGCCCCAGAGGGACCGCCCCGCCATCACCCGACGCATGCAGGCTAATGCATGCGCATCGGGGCGATGCGCTCCTCCAGCTCCTCGACCGACAGCTCCAGATGGTCGGCGTTCTTGCCAGTCGCCTTCTTCACGGCCTTCTTCTGATTCGGCGTCAGCTTGATACGCACGGGCTGCTTCTTGTTGGACGGCATTGATTCCTCCGTTTAAGTGGTGGGTCACAGGCCAGCGATAGCCGAACCTGCCGATCGCCCGTGAAAACATCGTGATTTGAGGAGCGCTCCGTCGTAGCCGGCCTACTCCTTCAGCACCATGTCGATGCACATCACCGCCGCCAGGATGAGCGGCCGCACCGGGCCGTCCGCCGGCACCTTGTCGGCGATCTGGAGCACGTAGTTATCCGCGCTGGTGAAGAGCTCCTTGCCGAGGCCCACCCACTTCTTCGTCACGCGCGCCAGCTCCACCCCGTCCTGGGCGAAGGTGAACTCCCAACTAGTCCACTTGCCCTGGAGCGTGCAGACCACGCGCTGGTGCTCGTCCAGCACGTCGAACGAGCCGCCGATGCTGAACAGCTTCTGCTTGAACGCGCCGATCGGCTTCTCCCGCCCGTCCAGCACCTGGACCTTCGAGACGAACAGCGTGACGCCGCGCTTCACCTCGACGATGCGCTCGCCCTGGGGCGTGCGGACCTCGATGTCGAACGGCGTGTAGCGCTTGTAGTCCGTGAACCGGAGCAGCTTGGTGAAGATGCCGAGTTTCTCCTCGCGGCACTCCATGACCATCAGGCCGGTGGACGGGTCGTAGATGTCGTAGTTGTTCGCGGCCTTGAAGAGGCCGACGTGCTCCTTCACGAGGAAGGTATTGCTCGCCAGCACGCTGGTCGCCACGGGGCCTCCTCGTTGCGCGGTGATGGAACCGGTGGCCAATCATGGAGGGTCCCCGGCGCCTCGGCTAGACCCCGGGGGGTGGGACGCCAGAGGCCCGGCGAGCCGGGCCTCTGGCGTCGCCCGTGGTCGCGGGCCCGCATTTTCTTGGTTACCACTTTCCTTCCTCCCTCGGCAAATTGTGCCCCATGCATGCCGAAGAGTCTTACCGGGCCGGCCCTGCAGAGCGGCTAACGCTTCATGGCGCCCTGAGTGGCCCTGGTCCGGCCAGGTCGAAGGAGCCCCTCATGCCCCCCGTTCCGATCACCTCGAAGGGGCCCTCTGTGGCCCTGGTTCCGGCCGCGAGGGAGCCGTCGGCGGCCCTGGTCCCAGCCGGGTCCGTGGGGTCGGCTGCGCCGGCCTCCTCGGGCGCTCCGACCGGGTCTCGCGGTCCGGGCGAGAAGCTGCTCGTGAGGTTACGCCGGGCCATCCGCGCGCGGCAGTACAGTCCCCGAACGGAGGAGGCTTACGGGTTGTGGGTGAAGCGTTTCGTGCGCTTTAACGGCATGGCGCACCCCGCCTCGCTGGGGACGGAGGATGTCAGCCGTTTCCTGACCAGCCTGGCGGTCGAGGGGCAGGTGGCGCCGAGCACCCAGGGCCAGGCCACGGCGGCGCTGCTTTTCCTCTACCGGCGGGTGTTGGGCTGGAGAGTCGGGTGGCTCGAGGGCATCGTGCGGGCGAAGAAGGCGCATCACTTGCCCGTGGTGCTCACGCGGGGCGAGGTGAAGAGCCTGCTCGATCGCATGGAGGGGACGGCGAAGCTGGCCGCCATGCTGCTGTATGGGGCGGGGCTGCGCATCACCGAGTGTTTGCGTCTCAGGGTGAAAGACGTTGACCTGGCGCGGGGCGAGATCATGGTCCGCGGCGGCAAGGGTGCCAAGGATCGCGTAACGGTCTTACCCAGGCTTGCCCGCGACCCCATTGCCGAGCATCTCGGGCGCCTGCCTGAGCGTCACCGGGAGGCTTTGAGGGAGGGTGGTGGGCGCGTGCTCTTGCCGGCGGCGTTGGTCAGGAAGTCGCCCGGGGCGGCGGCGGAGTGGGCGTGGCAGTGGCTCATGCCGGCGCGGCGGGACTGGACTCATCCACGGACGGGAGAGCGCCTGCGCTTGCCTTTGCACGAATCCGCGATTCAGCGTGCCGTCCGGTTGGCGACCAAGCGGGCCGGCGTCGCCAAGCATGTCACCTGTCACGCTCTCCGTCATTCCTTCGCCACCCATCTTCTGGAGGACGGGTACGACATCCGGACCGTTCAGGAGCTTCTGGGGCACCAGGACGTGGCGACGACCATGATCTACACTCACGTCCTGAACCGTGGCGGCCTCGCCGTCCGCAGCCCCGCCGACCGCCTGTAGTCCGAAAACCCTTACGCGCGCACTGAACATGTGCCAACCCAGTCGCCCGCACGGTTCTCTCTTGCCCTATCATCAGCCAACGCGCACGTTTAACGCCGATGCGCCGCCACCTCGCCGGCCGGGATACGAGCGGGGGGCGCAGTCGTATGGCCGGGCCCAGAGCGGCCCACTTACAGCAAAGACCTAGTTGGGCCGCCAGACTTCAAGAGAGGGTAGGCATCGGCGGGTGTATCTGTTCACCAAAGCAATCGAAAGGAGACGAACAATGGAGTACAAGGATCCGATCAAGGTATCACCGAACAACTACCGCCTGCTTCTCGAGGACGGGGACTACCGGCTCGTGGAAATGTGGCTGCCGGCCGGGACCAGCGACATCGAGCATTCTCACCCTAACGAGATGGTCTATTTCATCACCGGAGGTAAGGCGCGCATTCATCTTCCCGGTGGTGAATCCGTGGAGCTGGAGATACCGGACGGGCATGCTATGAAGCACGAACCCTGGACCCACCGTGTCGAAAACATCGGCGCCACGGACATCAAGGCAATCCTGTTCGAACGTAAGTGAGGAACGTCGCGGACTGAGACGTTCACGTGGGCGCCTAACGAGCGCTTGCAGCCGACGGCCGGCGCGCATCACTCTTTGCATGACTGGGAGGCGCGCCGTCCGCGGCTGAAACGCACGCTGTTAGGCCGGTGCAGGCGTTCGTGGTGGCGGCCATCTTGTTCACAAGGGAGGTCTCATGACCGGTACTCGCAGCGGCGCTCTCGCGGCTGGTCTGATCCTCACCCTGGGCGCATGCCAGCCGCCCGCCGATCAGAGCGCGAGTGCCGCGGCCGCGGTCCGCGCTGCTGACAGCGCCTGGGCGCAGGCCTTCGCCCGCAAGGATCTGGCAGGGTATCTCGCGTTCGTGGACTCCGCGGCCTCCATCCAGCAGCCCAATGCCCCGACGGTCACAGGCGCCGCCGCCATTCGCGCCCTCATCGAAGGCTTCTATGCCCTGCCCAATCTCAGCGGGACCTGGCAGCCGACCAGGGTGGAGGCGGCACGCTCCGGCGACCTGGCGTATTCGACCGGGACCTACGAGCTGAGCTTCAATGATGCGTCCGGGAAGCCGGTCACGGAGCGGGGCAAGTACGTTGAGATCTGGCGCAGGCAGGTGGACGGCAGCTCGAAGATGGTGGTCGAGTCCTTCAACTCCGATCTGCCTCTGCCCGGGGCTGCCTCGAACTAGAAGTCGGGGGCTGCACGGCCTAAATCGCGCTTGTGCTGGTCGATGCCGGAGCACCACATGGGGTGCCCTCCTCGAGTGACGGTTCACGATCCTTGCCGATCGATGAGACGATACTCCTCGAGGGCACTTCTTGGAAATATCAAGCGCTTGAAGCTGACAGTCCGCGGCGGAACGTGCTATGTTGTAAACGCTGAGGCGTCGGGGGTGGCCGCACTGACGGTGGCCGCCGCGGCCCGCAGCTTTGCGCGCGTCGTTAGACGGCACGTCGATATCGGCGTACAATGAGATCGGAGGCGTGCTGATAATACCGGATTGCGCTGAAGAAGACCGAAGATTGGCTATAACGTCGCGGCCGTGTTCTGGCTCGGCACCACCCCAACGTCGCACGGAGGCTCCCCATGTCCTCTCGACTGCTTGCCCTGGCGCTTGTGGGCTTCGCTCCTCTCCTGAGCAGTTGCGCCGCCGATCGCTCTACCCGGCCTGAAACCACGTCAAGGCCTACCCTGCCTTCTGGTTTCAATGCCATCGTCTACGGTTTCATCGACGAAACGGACACCTACAGGAACGTCGGGGCGTTCATAGTCCAACGTGCGAGCGACGGCCACATCTTTCCGATCTGCTCGGGCACGCTGATTGCCCCGACCGTGTTTCTGACAGCAGCTCATTGCACGGTGTTCTTCGAGAACGAGCTGGCCCCCCGCGGGTTCACGGCCTCGGTGAGTTTCAGTAGCCCGATTGGTTTTGGCGATCTCACCGACCTGAGGAAGGCCAGGCTGATCGCGGTGACGGCAATCTTCACGAACCCCAACTTCAATCAGGGCCAGGACGACCCGGGCGACATCGCGGTCTTGATCCTCCCGGAGCGCAGTACGAGGGGCACCACGCCCGCAACGCTCCCGACCATCGGGCTGCTGGACCAGCTCGCCGCGCAGGATGCGCTGCCAGACGCCGTGTTCACCGCCGTCGGGTACGGGCTGCAGAACCGTGTGGTCGGCGGAGGAGTGCCGTTCTTTCAGGATCTGAATCCGATCCCCCGCATGTTCGCGTTCTCGAGCTTCAGTGCCCTGAACCCGGGCTTCCTGCGGCTGTCTCAAAACCCGGCGACCGGTGACGGTGGAACATGTTTCGGCGACTCCGGCGGCCCGAATTTCCTGGATGTCGGCGGCACCCAGGTTCTTGCGGCGAGTACCGTGACGGGCGACGCGGTATGCCGGTCGACGAACGTCGTTTATCGTCTCGATATCGCCTCGGCTCGGGAGTTTCTTGGCCAATTCGTGACGCTCCCGTAGGGTGCGTTTCGAGGAGCCGACCGAGCGAGCCGTTATGCCGCACCGAGCAAAGACACGACTGTGTGCTGATGCCGCCAGGCAAGGTAGGCCCAATGAGACAATCTATCCTGTTGTGCGTGCTCCTTGCCTCTGCAGTGGCGTCGGCGTGCGTCACGAGAACCCCTGCCCAAGGCCCGGCGCCGGAAGGCCGAGTCTGGGTGTGCCATGGTGGCCGCAGTCCAAGATGGCAGCGTGTTGCGGCCGCCGCTGCCGAGGCTCATCGGGGGCACGGCGATCGGGTCAGCGAGACGCCGCAGCCCACAGGCCAGCGCTGCAGCTGACACGCCCCGCCGCTCCGCGCCGGAGGCCGAACGGTGAGGTCTAACAGGCGGTTGGTGCTGTCGGGACGCGCCGGTGGCTGGCGGTCCTTACGTCGCTGGGCCAGATTGGTAAATGCGGTCAGGCGCTGCTGCGGACGGGAAGCTGAGGCAGGAATGAAGTCCGCCCGCGGGCCGGGCTCGTAACTCCTGGTGCTGCATATGCCAGAGGAGGGACTCGAACCCCCGACACGCGGATTATGATTCCGCTGCTCTAACCAGCTGAGCTACTCTGGCGCATCGCGCGGGCGCCCCGCCACCAGCGACCGAGGG
>JAUYOW010000104.1 GCA_030697825.1 Gemmatimonadales bacterium
GTCGATGTCGTCGTGCGCGTGACGACACGCACGGCGTATCACAGGTTTGGTGAACGGCTCAAGGCTCTTGGTTTCCGCGAGGATACACGGCCGGATGCGCCGATCTGTCGCTGGTGCGATCCTGACGATCTCGCCCTCGACGTCATGCCACTGGACCCCGCGATCCTGGGATTCTCGAATCGCTGGTACGAAGCGGCGTTGCGAGATGCGATACCATACTCGCTCGGCCGCGATCTCGTCATTCGCATTCCCGGCTCGCCGCTCTACGTCGCATGCAAGTGGGCCGCGTTCGAGGGACGGGCGCGAGGCGACGTGATCGGCAGTCATGATCTGGAGGACATCATCACGGTGGTCGCAGGCCGGCCGGAACTTCTGGAGGAGCTTCGCTTCGTCGAGCCGGCGGTTCGCGAGTACGTGGCGTCTGAGACAGCGCGCTTTCTTGCGCATCCGTATGCGCATGACGTCATCGTCGGGGCGCTGCCGGATGCCTGGGACGACCCGACGCTGCTCGCTGACATCGAAGCGCGGCTTCGGACCATCGCCCACGGTTGAAGGCCGCCTCTGGTGAACTGTCTATTATGGACTCAAAGTCAGTCTTTTAAAGACCCATCATCGAGGCGGGGAACATGACGATGACGGGATCGGCGCGCGCCGAGTCGAAGGACGCGGGGAGGACCCAGCTGCGCCATCGGCTCCGCGGCGTAGTTCAACTCTACCCAGGCCCATCAAGACCAGTACGCAGACGCCCAGACGCCCAGGAAGCAGGAGACGCCCCGCTCGAGGACTACCTCGGGCGGCGCGTCAGGCGATCGGCCCGCGGAAAAAGGCACCACGACGCAGTGAATTTGCCTATGCACCCCGCCGAGCGTACGCTTACTATGGCAGCGGTTCCAATGGCCTGGAGGGCCGATGCCGGTGACGGCGAAACTGTCGTTGCGTTTCTACGAGAAGTTCGGTGAAGATGTCGCCAACGAGCTCATGGAGTGGTTCAATAGCGTTGCCGTGCTCGCCGAGATGTACGGAGTGGAGACGAAAGCTCTCAAGCGTGCGGTAAGACGCAACGTCCAGCGCTTTCCTCCCGATTTCATGTTTCGCCTTTCTGCGGAGGAGTTCCGGAACTTGAGGAGCCAATCTGGCACCTCAAGTCCGCTTCACGCGGCTTGGACGTCAACCAGAATGATCTCTTTCTCCGCTTCGGCCGGCACTCCCCGGAGCCCGTCCGTACGACGGTCCTCGAGGACCAGCCCGATGGCTTCCGCCAGGCTCTTCCGCGCCTCCTCCTTGGAGTGGCCCTGCCCATTTGCGCCCGGGACCTCTGGGCAATAGGCCACCACCCAGTCCCCGTCTCGCTCGTATACCGCAGTGAACTCGTGGTGCATGGCGCCCTCCGTGGCCGTCCGGTCTCAAGATAGCGCCGGGAAGCCGCGCCGCGTAACCAGCCCGCGCGCGGTGCGCGTCAAACATCGAGATCATGCGCGCGTTCGTGCGGCTTCGGCAGATGCTCGAATCGAACGCGGGGCTCGCCCGGAAACTCGACTCTACCCACGCGCGTGATCGACAACCGCAGACGCACCGACACCGTCGACCGGTGAGCCGGGGGTATACTTCCGCCAGTGCGCGGGAGCCGGAACCTCCCCCCCCAGGCGGCAACTGCCCATGGCAACCGAGCAACTTGGCTTCCTGCTGGCCATCGCGGGGCTGGTCGGGATCGGCCTCTTCTTTCTCCTGTACCTCGGCCTCGGCGAGGGTCGCAGGCTGGAGGCGTGGGAGCGCCGGGCGATCCGGACGTCGGCCACGGTGGTCCGGCACGAGGTGCGATCCTACAAGGCCAACACCTACCACAGTCCGGTGGTCCGCTACAGAACCCGTACCGGCGTTGAGGTCGAAGCCGAGGTGGCGAGGCCCCGCCGGCGTCCGGATCCTGCTGTGGGCGGGATCCTGGACGTCCTCTACGACCCAGTTGCGCCATCGGCTCCGCGGCTGCCCGGCCAGGATCGTGGGGGGGTGGTTTTCATGTCGGTTCTGGGCGGGATCCTTCTCGGGATCGGCGTCGTGATGGGAGTTCTTGTGTTCGGGCGCTGACCAGCGGTCGGTACTTCAACTCTACCCATCAAGACCAGGACGCAGACGCCCAGACGCCCAGGAAGCAGGAGACGCCCCGCTCGAGGACTACCTCGGGCGGGGCGTCAGTCTTTCCTCGTAACGGGCCGGAGCACCGCCTCCACCTCGCGCCGCGACTCGATCGCGAGATCGATCTCCGCCTGGAGATCGCGGGCCGCGTCGAGGTCCGCGGTCAGCTGGTCCACCGTGCCGACCCCGGC
>JAUYOW010000105.1 GCA_030697825.1 Gemmatimonadales bacterium
CTGAGCCCGCCAGAGATGGAGCCCTTCGTGCAGGAACTTGTAGACGGCCCCCACGCCGAAGCCCATGAAGACGCGTCCGGCGAAGCGGCCGCCACGCTCGCCCGCCACCAGCACGTCGGCGCAGGCCGCGCCCTCGGGGTAGAGCAGGTTTCCGTGTTCCTTCACGATCAGCGTCCGACGGAGCGGGATCATGAACAGCACGCCGAGGATGCCGCCGCACAGCGCGACGATGAAGACCCGGCTCACGTCGAGGTTGAAACCGAGGAAAATCAGGGCCGGCAGCGTGAAGGCGACGCCCGCTGCGATGCTCTCTCCCGCCGAGCCCGCGGTCTGCACGATGTTGTTCTCGAGGATGGTCGAGCCGTAGCGCTTGAGGAGCGAGATGGCCACGACGGCGATCGGGATGGACGCACTCACCGTGAGCCCAGCGCGCAGCGCCAGATAGACCGTGACGGCCCCGAAGATGATCCCGAACAGGGCTCCGAACAGCACCGCCCGGAGCGTCAACTCCGGCATGGACTGCTCGTTCGGCACGTAGGGCTTGAAGACTTCCGACATGCGATCTCCCGATCGGGTCAGAGGGGAACGAACGACGTCTTTCCGTCGAGGCGCCGCACCCACGCGACCAGCAGGACCGCCGCGCGGTCCAGGTCCTCCAGCGACACCATCTCGTTGGGGCTGTGCATGTAGCGGCACGGCACCGACACCAGCCCCGTGGCGATGCCGCGCCGCGCCGTGTAGATGGCGTCGGCGTCCGTGCTGGTCGCGCGCGGCGACGCTTCGATGGCGTAGGGGATCTTCTCGGCCTCGGCCGCGGCGACCAGCTGGTCGAACACGACGCGGGAGACCGCCGAGCCGCGCGAGAGTACGGGACCGCCGCCCAGCTTGAAGTCGCCGGCTTCCTTCTTCTCCACGCCGGGATAGTCGGTGGCGTGGGTGACGTCCACCACGATCGCGGCGTCCGGCTCGAGGTGGAACGCGCTGGTGCGCGCCCCGCCGCCCGTGCGGGCGATCTCTTCCTGAGTGGTGGCGACCGCCGCCACCGCCGCCTTCGGCGGGTCCGCGGCAAGCCGGCGCAGTGCCTCCAGCACGACGAACGCCCCGATCCGGTTGTCGATGCTGCGCGAGACGAGACGCCCGTTCGGAAACTCGATGAGCTGCGCCGAGAGCACGCCGGCGTCGCCCACCCGCACGCGCGCCGCTGCCTCGTCCTTGTTCTTCGCGCCGATGTCGATCCAGAGGTCGGTGACCTTCGAGACCTTGTCCCGCTCCTCGGTCTTCATCAGGTGAATGGCCTTCTTGCCCACCACCCCGATGACCGGTCCGTCCTTCCCGTCCAGGACCACCCGCTGCCCGACCAGTACCTGGCTGTCCCATCCCCCGATCGCCGCGAAATGCAGATAGCCGTCGTCGTCGATGTGCACCACCATCAGACCGATCTCGTCCACGTGGCCCGCCAGCATGACGCGAGGCGTCCCTTTCGGGTTCAGTGTCGCGATCGAGTTGCCCGCGACGTCAACCTCGACGGACGCGAAGGCCTTGGCCTCGTCGCGCCACAGGCGCGCGGGGACCTGCTCGAAGCCGGACGGCCCGGGGGCGTCCAGCAGGCGTTTAAGGAAGGCGAGCGGTCGCTCGTCCATTATGGTCTGTTCCTCGGTCGGTTCGGCGGACGCGCAACGTTACGCCTCGGCCGGGGGGTTGGCAAGCGCGAAAGACGCTCCGAGATCTCCGCGAAATGACGCATCGTCGCAGCGGAATCGGCACCGGTGGCGAATCGCGGTGTGAAGCCGACCGCGAGCGGCCGCACTTCGACGGTCCGCCGCCCATCCGGGAAGAAGGTCAGCTGCGCCCACAGGCCCGCGTCCGTCCAGCGCTGCCGCTGCTTGAATACGAAGTTCCCGAGCGAGTAGATGATGGGCTTCCCGTCAACGTACTCCATCCCCTGCGGCACGTGAGGGTGATGGCCGATGACCGCGTCGGCCCCGGAACGGATGAGCGCGCGCGCCACCCGGACCACGTCGCCCGGCGGCACCGGGATGTACTCGAGACCGGCGTGGAGCGACACCAGCACCAGGTCCGCGCGCGTCGAGTCGCGCACGGTGCGGATGCGGCTCGCCAGGCGCGTGGTGTCCGCCCACGCCACGCAGCACTCGGCGGGGTGGCCGATCACCGTGAGGTCGTCGTAGTTGAAGATGTAAGTGAGCGAGAAGACCACGACCGTCCAGCCGTTCCTCCTGACGACCACCGGCCGCAACGCGTCGCCCAGAGTGGCGCCCGTTCCCGTGTGGGCGAGGCCGGCGCCGTCGAGGTGCGCGAGCGATTCCAGGAGCCCGGTCCTTCGGAAGTCCCAGGCGTGGTTGTTGGCCGTACCGAGCACGTCGAAGCCGGCGTCGAGGAGCAGCGGCAGGGCCTCCAGGGGGCCGGCGAACACTGGGCTGTTGGTCGTGTCGGCGTGGCGGCCGCGGTCCAGGATGATGCTCTCCAGGTTGCCGATCGTTATGTCCGCCGCGCGCAGGGAATCGCGCACCCCGGCGAAGATCTCGGGCCCACGCCCGGTGAAGAGGTATTCCCTGGCGACCGACCGTCCGAAGTTGATGTCCCCCACGAAGACCACCCGCAATGGTTCCCGCGAGGCCTGGGGCAGGGCCGGGGTCGTCAGGAGGCAGAGGAGGGCCGGTGCTAGGCAATGCGGCAGGCTCGGCATCGCCGCCAAGTATAGCCGCCGGCCGGGAATGACGCCCCGCTGCCACGCAATCCTACAATTATATTAGGCATTGACAGCTGTCTGCATAAGATTATCATGCTACTTATGTATGACACCTAAGATTCATGAAGTACCGCTCGACGCGGTGGACCGAAAGCTGCTGGCCCTTCTCCAGAAGGACGGCAGGACCGCGGTGTCCCGCATCGCCGAGGCTGTGGGCCTCTCCGCGCCTCCGGTGCACGACCGGCTGGCGCGCCTCGAGAAGGCCGGGGTCATCCGCGGCTACGTCGCCCTGCTGGAGCCGGCCCGGCTGGGTCTGGGCATGACCGTCTACGTGAGCGTGACCCTCGCCCTGCATCGTGAGGGCTCGGTCAAGAAGTTCCGCGACGCCGTCCACGCCGTCCCCGCCATCCTGGAATGCCACCACACGACCGGCACCGCGGACTTCCTGCTGAAGGTGGTGGTCAAGGACACGGCGGAATACGAGCAGCTGGTCCTGCACAGGCTCACCCGGCTGCCGGGTGTCGAGCGCCTCAATTCTTCGGTGGTTCTCTCGACTTTCAAGGCCGAAACGGCCCTACCTCTGGAGTAGCTCCATGAGCTCCGATCCCTGGCTGGCCTGCGACGCATTGCAGAAGGACCCCTACGGCTCGCACGAGCCGCCCATCTACCAGACCAGCACCTTCGTCTTCGACTCGACGGCGGATGCTGCGGCCATATTCAGCGGCGGGAAGCCCGGCTTCGTGTACACGCGTCTCGGCAACCCGACGATCGCGGCGTGGGAGAAGCGACTCGCGGAGCTGGAGTCGGCGGGTACGGGTCTCGACGCCGCGGCTCTCGCGTTCAGCTCCGGAATGGGCGCGGTCTCCGCCGCGGTCCTGGCTTGCGTGGAGCAGCGCGACCACGTGGTGGCCGTGCAGCCGCTGTACGGCGGCACCGCCGAGCTGTTCCGCGATCTTCTGCCGCGCTACGGAGTAGCGGTGACGCAGCTGGCCTGCGGCGATCTCGCCGGTCTGGAGGCGGCGGCGCGCGAGCCCCGGACCAAGGTCGTGTACGTGGAGTCTCCGGCGAACCCCACGCTCGACATCATCGACATCCGCCACGCGGCTGGTGTCGCGCACGCAGCCGGCGCCCGGCTCATCGTGGACAACACCTTCGCCACGCCGATCTTCCAGCAGCCCTTGGCCCTCGGCGCGGACCTGGTGGTGCAGTCGACGTCCAAGTTCCTGGGTGGGCACGGCACCGTGATCGGTGGAGGGGTCATCGGAACGGACCGAGATCTGCTCGCGGGCCCGGTGTCGATGATGCGCAAGCTGATCGGTTCCGTCCCCAGCCCGCATGATGCGTGGCTCCTCTACCAGGGGTCGAAGACGCTCGCGTTGCGGGTGGAGCGGATGGCGCAGACGGCGCGGCGGCTGGCCGCGGAGCTGGCGCAGCACGGCGGGGTGATGTGGGTGCGCTACCCGGGCCTCGCGGACGACCCGGGTCACGAGGTCGCATCCCGGCAGATGAGCGGCTTCGGCTCGGTGATCGCCTTTGGGATCAGGGGCGGCATGGAGGCCGGAGCGAGGTTCATGGACGAGCTCAAGGTCGCGAAGCGCGCGGTGAGCCTGGGATGTACCGACACGCTGGTGGAGCATCCGGCGTCCATGACGCACGTGCACCTCACGCCGGAGGAACGGGCGGCGGGAGGAATAACCGACGATCTGATCCGGGTATCTGTCGGACTGGAGCCGGTGGAGTCCCTGGTGAGTGATCTGACGGAGGCGCTGGAGCGCGCTAGTCCCCCGATTCGGGCAGCAGCCGCGCGGTCGCCGTCCCGACGAGACGGCTCGCGGCGAGCACCGCAACCACGAACATGAGCGTCGTCAGCTGGCTCCACGCGCCGTACGCGGACTGTAGGAAGAAGTAGTAGCCGACCTTGGTGCCCACTTCGAGGTGTCGCGCGAAGATGTAGGCTGAAGCCAGGAACGGCGCCGCGCTGGCCAGGACCACTAGGATGCTGGCCGCACTGGTGATCGGGCGGCGTGTGGGGCCTATCCACGGCCAGAGCCAGGCCGGCAGCACGAAGAGCGTGACCGCCGCGAACGGGTTCTGCGCGACGGCGAGCGCGGCGAGAGCGAGCAGGGTGGAGAGCGCGGCGGCGCGTCCCGCCAAGGGGTGGGCAGCGGCGAGCCCTGCCCGACGGCGCAGCCAGCCCAGCGCGAACGCCACCGCGACCAACGCGCCGAGGGTGACGATCACCGGACCCCACCTCACGGCGAACAGGAACGGGTCCCGCACCGTCGCCGGATAAAGCTCGTACCTGGGCAGCATTCCCGTTTCGACCGTCAGTCCCAGCACGGCGAGACCCACCACGCCAACGAGCCACCAGCTGCCCGCCCGCACGATCTCGGAGCGGATCGCGGCACGCGAGGCCGGGTCGGCGCGGGCGGACTGCCATGCCTCCAGGGTCGCGAGTACCAGCGGCAGGAAGAGCGCGATCGCGGCCAGCAGGATCGCGAACCCTTTCACCATGCGGTCGCGGTCGAGCGCGAGGTAGTCGAAGGGCCCGTTCATCCGGTCCCCGCGGTCGAGCGCGAGCACCAGATGCTCGGCGCCGACGCCGAGCAGCGAGAATGAGGAGAGCCGCAGCGTCTCCCAGCGGTCACCGGGCGTGTGGTAGAGGAATCGTGCGATCTCCGGCCGGCGGGACACCACGCCCAGGTTGACGGCCGGGATCCCGGCGTTCACGAACGGTCCCTGGTCGGAGAGCGAGAGCCGGACAGTGCGCTGGAACCACTCGGTGACGGGGTCGACGTCGGTGGTTCGCACCGACCCAGCCGCGAACGCGTCCGCGGCGGCGTTGCGCAACCAGAGCGGCGCGAACCCTCCGCCCTGACCCACACCGGTGATGTGGATGCTGCCGCCGATGCCGTTCTCGACGTGGTCGAGCGAGATGACGGCGACGATGTCCTGCGGCCGTTCGACCAGCTGCACGTAGCTCGCGGCGCCGATGGAGCCCCACTCCTGGGCGTCGGTGGCGAGGTACGTGATCGGCCGCCGGTGTCCACGCAGCTCGAGCACGCGAGCCAACTCCATGAGCACGCCGACACCCGCCGCGTTGTCGCCTGCCGACTGGCCCGAGGTCGTCTGGCCGTCGTAGTGCGCGAGCACGACGATCGCGCCCGGGACGGCTCCGCCGCTCCGCGCGATCACGTTGCGGCCGCGGAGCGCCGTACCTCGCAAGGTGATCGGGAAGTCGCGGGCTTCGGTGACGAGGCCCAGCGCGTCGAACCGCGCCTGGATCCACCCGGCGGCGCGCCGCGAGGCGAGCGTCCCGGTCACCCGGTTCTGGAGCGAGTCGGCGAGAGTGCGTGTCGTGGCGAAAGCCGACTCGGGGGCGAAGTGCGTCGTGTCAGCAGCGACGTCGAGTCGTTGCGGAGGCGAGCCCAGGAGCCGGAACAGCAGGAACGCGGCGACCAGCGCCGCCACGAAGGTGACGGCGTCCAGCCAGGGGTGGCGGTGCAGCCGCAGGCGCGGGATGGACTTGGTGATGGGTGTGGGCATTGGGAAGCAGAATGTACGACGATGGCGGAGCCGGCTCAACCACGGCGTTAGTGATGGTGGTGTGCGTCCGCCGGAGCGCGCGCCAGCTCGTCCGCGATAAGCGAGCCTTCCGCGGCGATCTGGCCGGGCCCGGTGTAGCCGGACCAGCGGCGGATCACCCGGCCCTCCGCGTCGAGCAGCACGGTGTACGGCAACCCTACGTAGTGATAACGCGGCTTCAACCGGCCACCGCCGAGGCCGACCTGGAGCCCGATC
>JAUYOW010000106.1 GCA_030697825.1 Gemmatimonadales bacterium
ACAACGAAGGCCGTTATGCCCATCATCGCCGTCTCGTCCGTCGACGAAATCCGGAAGTTCTACCTCGACACCCTCGGCTTCGACCACGTGCGAGGAGTAGTCGGCAAGGACGGCCAGTTCGACTTCTGCACCGTCGCCAAGGACGGCACGCGCATCATGTTCGCCCGCGTCCCGGGCGGGAGCCCCGGCACCACGCCTGCGGCCGCGAAGCAACCCGTCGGGATATACCTTGAGGTCGCGGACGTCGAGCGCTACTTCGGGCAGCTCAGCGAAAAGAAGGGCGTGAAGGTGACGGAACCGCTGACAACGCAGTGGTGGGGCGACCGGACGTTCAAGGCGCTGGACCCGAACGGCTACGAACTCTGGTTCTACCAGACGGTTGGTACGCCGAAGCCGCCGCAGGGTTTGAAAATCGTCTGATCCATTTGCCGGACTATACACATAAGGAAAAACTCCATGTTTTCGTCCGAGAAACCCGTCCCGCGGCTCCGCCCGCTCCCGCCGGACCCGGCGTTCGCCGATGTCTTCGCGCGATTCGCCGCCGCATGCGGCGGTTTCATCCCGAATGCGATGCTCATCATGCAGCACCGGCCGAAGATCCTGCGCGCGTTCATCCAGATGGCGGCAGCGGTCTCGGACCCGGAGACAAGTGAAGTTGATGCCGGCTTCCAGCGGCTGATCGCACTCGTTGCGAGCCGCGCCGCAGGCTGCCGGTACTGCATGTCGCACAATGCCGCCATCGCACACGGCGCCGGGGTAGGCGACGCCAAACTCGAAGCGGTGTGGGAGTATCGAACGAGCCCGCTCTACACCGAAGCCGAGCGCATTGCGCTGGACGTGGCGCTCGCCGCAGGCGGCGTACCGAACGACGTTACCGACGAGATGTTCGCGAAGCTGCGCGAACACTGGAACGACGGCCAGATCGTCGAAATCGTCGCGATGATCGCGCTGTTCGGGTTCCTCAACCGCTGGAACGATACGTTTGCGACCCCGATCGAGGACGGTGCGCTCGCCGTGGGCGAGAAGTACCTCGCGCCTCACGGCTGGGATGCGGGCAGGCATTTGAGGAGCGTATGACAACCGTCCGCTTCAACGCCGTTCCCGGGCTGGCGGACATGTTCCCTGTGGCAGCGATCGACAAGGCAATAATTTTCCATGAGTAGCCATCGCCGCTGGATGGCGATTTCGGCGGCAACCGGACTGGCGTTCTTTCTGGTTGCCAATTTCTCCCGGTTCCTCGTCGGCCTCAACATCGTTTCCGGTTTGATCCAGATCGGACTCAACGTCTTTGTCTTCGTGACGTGGCTGCATGGGTTTCGTGTCGCCCGTGGCCGCGAGCGGGTGGTTGCGTTCTCCGGCGTAATTGCGCCGCCGATATTGGCCGGCATCACGCTTTATCGGGTTATCGTCCCCTTCCTCACTTCCCTTGTCTAAACCGCGTCCGTGTGCGAATGTAGGCAATGTAACGCCCAACAACGCCATCAACTCGGACGTGCAAAAGCGCCGCTTCGCTCTGCTTTTGCACGCCGGTTATGGCGAACGTTATGCGGCCACCCCGCCGTGTCGTTGCAGGGCCTTGGCGATGTCCCGCGGCCTCGCGCCGAGCATGATGAGTGCTCGAAGGAGGAGCTCAACTGAGACGGTGCGATCCGCAGCCTCCATCTTCGCCACCCGCGACTGACTCGACCGGAGGCGCCGTGCGAGCGCGACTTGGGAGAGTCCGGACGCTTGGCGACGAGCCCGGAGCGCTTGGCTCAGACTTACTTTCATGTCCACGAGCGTGGCTTCGGCCGCGCTCAGGCCCAGGAACTCGCTCGCCGAGCCCAGCTTCCAGCCCTTCGCCTCTAGCCGCTTCTGCTTCGCCTTGTCCATCGTTATTCCTCCTCGCCAGCCGTCGCGTCATAGTCGCGCAGGCGGCGCTGGCACGTCTCGATCACCTGCAGCGGTGTTTCCCGCGTCTTCTTGCTGAACACCTCGGCAATCACCACGGCATCCTGGTCCACCCGATAGACGATTCGCCAGGTCGCCTGCGCGTCGGGGATCCGCAGCTCGTGACACCGGCGTCCGATTCGCGGCATGGGCCGCGAGTGTGGCAGGCTCAAGGCCTCCCCCTGCTGGAGTCGCCGCAACAGGACGCCCGCCTCGAGCCGAGCGACCGCCGAGAAGGGCGGGGTCTTGATCTCCCCGTGCAGCCATACCAGCGGCTTAGCAGGCGACGCCACCCTGGCAAGCTATGTCATACATGACATATGCGCAAGGGTGCCGCATGCGCTTGAAGCTGTCGGTCCGCGCGCTGTACATTGGGGTGCGCCCGCAGCTATTAGCCGCTGGGGGCTGCGATGCGCCGCAGTTACAGTGACCGCCGTGGGCCGCAGCTTTAGCGCGAGTCGTTAGGTGGCGGTCGCCGGCATCAACCACCCTCGAACGCGAGGCGCCTGCAATATGTGGCTGCTCCTGGTCGCTTTCCTTGGCCTCATCGTCGGTGACGGGCTGTTCCTCTATTGGCTCGCCTACGACTTTCACGGCCTGAGCGCGGTCATGCAGGACCGGCTCGCTCTCGGCTTCATCATCGACGCCCTTCTCACCCTGGGAATCCTGGCTGTCCACTTTGCTCGCGTGCCGCCGGGACGGGTACGGTGGCCGTGGTTCGTGCTACTCTCGTTGATCGGTGGCTTGTGCTTTGGCTTGCCGTTCTACTGGTGGCTCAACAAGCGCGGAGGCGCGCAACCCATGGTGACCGTCACCTGACAAGCGAATGACGCTGATGCCCTTGACTGGGGCTAAGCCTTCGAGTGACCGGCCCCTGTGGCGCCTGACGGTCACGTCCCTCGGACAGCGCCTAGCCCCGCCGCGCGGCCCGTAGCCCACGCCCAGAGGAAGTTGTAGCCGCCGATCGGGCCGAAGGCGTCGAGCGCTTCGCCGCAGATGAACAGGCCTCGATGCTTCCGGCTCTCCATCGTCCGCGGATCGATCTCCGCCAGGCTGACGCCGCCGCCCGTCACCTCGGCCTTCTGGTAGCCCTCGTGCCCCGTCCACGGCAGCGCGCCTCGCACCAGAGTCTCGACCAGCCGGAGCCGCTCCTCGCGCCTCAGCTGCGCCAGCCGGCGCTCCTGGTCCACACCCGCCACGCCGATCAGCGCGGCGGCGAGCCGCTCCGGCAGCTCGTCCCGCAATGCGCTCAGGACCGTGCGCGTGCCGTCGGGACGGAGCGCCGCGTCCCACGCTTTCTCGTCGAGCGCTGTCCAGCGCACCAGAAGACGCGCGGGAGTCGAACCAGCCACCGAGCGCACCAGAACGTGCGAGACGTCCAGCACCGCCGGCCCGCTGTAGCCGCGATGGGTAAAGAGGAATCCGCCGGTTGCCGTGGCGCTCCGCTCGGCGTCGCGAGCCGTGATCGTCACCGTCAGCGACACGCCGGCGAGGGTCGCGAAAGGCGCTGGCTCCGAGGTCACGGGAGTGAGCGCGGCGTAGGTCGGGTGAACGGAATGACCCAGCCCCTGGAGGACCCTCAGGCCGAGCCCGTCGCTCCCCGTCTGCGGCACCGAAAGCCCGCCGGTTGCGACGATCACGGCGTCAGCCTCGAGTGGCGGGTCTTCGGCGCGGTCCACTCGCCAGCGGCCATCCTGGGGAGCGAAGCCGGTCACGCGCGTGTTCATGAGCAGCCGCGCGCCTCGCCGCGTCGCCAGCGCGAGGAGTCCGTCCCGCACATCGCGCGCGCGGTTGGAGACGGGGAAGAGCTTCGCCGACTCCTCTTCCTCCTCCAAGGGCAGCCCGAGTTCCCCCTCGAAGAACGCGACCTGCTCGTTGAGGGGCCATGAACGGACGATCTTGCGCAGGGTGTTGAGCGAGGAGTCGGTGACGAAGCGCGACTCGTCGAGCCGCGCCGGCAGGATGTTGCAGCGGCCGCCGCCGCTGATGAGGATCTTGCGCCCGCCGTCCAGGGTGCGCTCGAGCAGCAGCGTCTCCGCGCCCGCCGAAGCGGCGAAGATCGCCGCCATCGAGCCGGCGGCCCCCGCGCCGATCACTATCACCCGTGCACCGGCCAAGGGGCTGCTACCTACCGCACGCTGATGGTCACGACAGCCCGGGCATCGGTCGTGAACTGGATCGTGCCCCGGTCGTTCGCCTCGAGCGGCTCCAGCGGCGTCTCGTCCAACCTGCACAGCTCCGCCTGCCACACCCCCGAACCCACGCACCACGCGCCACGCGCCGCGCTCGCGGCAGGGTTGTAGCACCGCAGCACGATCCCCTTCCCATCCTCGGCCGGCTTCATCGCCGAGAACACCAGGCCGCCGCCTACCAGCTCCGGACCGGTCACCTCCTCGGGGTATCGGAGCGCGGAGCGCAGCATCCGCGCCATAACGGGCGCGTGGAAGTCCTCGGCGGCGGGTTCGATCCCGTCGAGCTGCGCCAGCGCCGCCTCGTCGTGAAAGCACAGACCGAGCCGCGCGGTGAACGGCCCGAGGCACTGCGCCTCGGGCGTCGGGGTGGGCCAGCCGGCATGTCCCGGCCGCTCCGGGATGTCCACACGGGACAGCTCGCCGAAGGCGCGCAGGAGCGTGACCAGCACCGCCCCGTCGTGCCGCGCTTCGTACTCCGGGAGGCCGTCCGCCAGCACCGTCACGCCGCGTGCGCCCGCCGCCACCGAGACGTACCGCTGCATCGGCGCGGTCGGGGCCGGCGTTTCGAACCGATCCCCGGACCGCACCGCCGGCGCGCCGACCGACCGTTCGACCGGACCGAAGTGCCCGTCCGCGACCACCCGTTGCGGTGACTTGCCGAGCGGGAAGCGCATGCGCAGCCGGTGATCGGCCCGCAGGTTCTGGCCGGAAACCTCGACCGCGAGGTGCGTCGCTCCGGCGTCCAGCGTGACCCTCGTCCGCGCCTCCAGCCCGGTCTCCCCGTACCGGCGCAGGATCTCGAGCGTCCCGCGCAGCGGCCCGCCGTGGACGACGGAGACCGCGACCTCGTCCGGCGCATCAACGACGCGGTCCCGTCGGGGCGCCGAGTAGGTGTAGCTGTCGCCGGCGTCCCCGTTGTCCTCGAGCACTCCGAGGCCGTGGTAGCTCTCGCCGCTGGCCCGGTCGAGCACCGCGAACGACCCGTCCGCCTCCACCCGAACCCAGAGCTGCGCGTTATGCATCTCGGCGGCCTCGACGATCACGGGGTCCGAGGGCGACGGCGGCTTGCCGCGCCGGCGCGCCGGCGCGCCGGCTTCCCCCACCGACCACGCCGCCACGCCGAGCGGAGGCAGGTCCCGCGCGTAGACTACGACTCGATGCCACTCGACCTCGTCGCAGTCGGGGTAGTGACGGTGGCTCTCGATCAGCTCGTGGCCAACGCGCCGCTCCAGCTCCTGCACGGCTACCCGGACACCGCGCGCATCCTTCAGAACGATCTCCGCGGCCTTGGGCCGCGCGGCCCGACCCGCCCGCGAGCCCTGCCCCACCGGCACGTCGGCCCTGAAGACGGCCACCTCCGCTTCCACTACTCCACTTCGCTTGAACGGCGACGGATTGAAGAGCAACACCGCGGGCTTCCACGCTTTCCGGCCGGCCTGGCGCGCCGCCGCCGCGTCGTGCCCGGCCACCTCGAACAGCGCCGCGCGCAGGATCTCTTCGGCCTCGTCGCGGCACCGTGCGAAGCGCGTCATCATCTCGCGATGCACCGGGTCCGCGCTGGTGCCACAGAGGCTGTCGTGGGGGTGGTTCTCGAGGAGCGTGCGCCACGCGGCCCGGAGCTCGGCACGCCGGTCGCGGCCGCCACGCCCAGCCGCGAGCGCACCCAGCGGCTCCGCGTACCGCTGGAGCAGCCGCTGGCAGGCGGCGTTGGCCTGCTTGAGGTACAGCCGCGAGGCGTGGGTGCCCTGGAGCGCCCACGCATGGCGGTGTCCGCCGCGCAACTCCCCTTCGACCACGGGCAGCGTTTTGTCGCGCTTCGTCGCCCACCCGCGCACCCTTTCCGCGTACCCGCCGAGCGACCCCATCCGCACGTCACAGTCCGGCGCGAGCGCGCGAAACTCCTCGACCACCTCGGGCAGGTCGGGCTGCGCCGCGTGATGATCCGCTCCAGCCATCACGAGCCAGTGCGGAGACCGGGCGCGTGGCTCGAGCATCGCGCGCAGCCCTTCCCATCGCTCCGGGAGCGCGGATCCGCCGGCGGAGATGCCCGACCCGTACTCGTAGCCAGGCGCGGGAAGGTGGATCATCAGCACTTCGCACCCATCAGCCGAGCGCCATCGGTGCAGGTCGCCCTCCTGCCCGGGCTCGCCTCCGAACCCGCGCCACAGGAGTGCCACGTCGATCCCGAACCCGCGGAGGACGAGCGGCAACGCACCGGAGTGCCCGAACGCATCCGGCGTGTAGCCGACCCGCATCGCCGTTCCGCCGAGCCGCCGTACTGCCGTTCCGCCCTCGATCAAGTTCCTCACCAGCGCTTCCGCCGATACCAGCAGCTCGTCGGGCAGCACATACCACGGCCCTGCCTCGAGCCGGCCCTCGGCGAGCAGGCGGCGAACCGCGTCGCCGGCCTCCGGGCGCACCGCGAGGTAGTCGTCGAGGACGATAGCCTGCCCATCCAGCAGGAACGAGGGATAATCGGGGCGGCCGCGCAGCAACTCGACCAGGTCGTCCATGAGCCGGGCGAGCCGCAACCGGAAACGGGCCGCGCCGTGATACCACTCGCGGTCCCAGTGGGTGTGGGGAACGACGTGCACCCGGATGGTCACGGGCGCCAAACTACGGTATTGTTGCCAACTGGGACAAGGCACGCTATCTCAGGGAGTCCCAAGGGGAGGAGGGTCGGTGAGAGTCCTCGTGGTGGATGACATGGCGTACAACCGCCGGGCGCTGCGCGCGATCTGTCAGAGCGTGGGGTACGAGGTCGCGGCGGCGTCCGACGGCCAGGCGGCGCTCGATCTGATGCGTACCGAGCCGCCCGAACTCGTCATCACCGACATCCTGATGCCACGACTCGACGGCTTCCAGCTCTGCCGCGCCATCAAGACGGACGAAGCCCTCAAGCACGTTCCCGTCATCTTCTACACGGGTTCGTACACGGACCCCGCGGACCGCGAGTTCGGCGTGTCGCTGGGAGCCTCGGCGTACTTGATCAAGCCGCTCGAGCCTCGGGAGCTGCTCGCCGAGGTCGCGAAGGTGGTGGGTGGCAAGGCACCAGAAATGAAGGCACGCCGGCACCTGGGCGAGACGTGGGCCGCGGCGTACGCCGACCGCCTCGCCGCCAAGCTCCAGGAGAAGATGACCAAGCTGAACCAGGCGTTGGCGGCGCTCGAGGACGCGTACACCGGCACCGTCGCGGCGCTGAACCTGGCCCTGTCCGAGCGCGAGGGCGGCAACCCCATCGACGCCGAGCGGCCCGCGCACCTGGCGCAGCTCTTCTGCGAGCGGGTCGCGCCGGAGCTGGCCGGCGACCCCAACGTCTTCCGCGGCTTCCTCCTCCACGACATCGGCAAGCTGATGCTCCCCGACGGACTGCTCAAGAAGGTGGGCCCGCTCACCGATGAGGAGCGCGAGCTCATCAAGCGCCAGCCGGGCATCGCCGCCGACATCCTGCGCAATGTCCCCGGCCTCGGCCGGGCGCTCGAGATCGTGCGCCACCATCACGAGTGGTGGGACGGCAGCGGCTACCCGGAGGGCCTGAAGGGAGAAGCGATCCCGCTCGGCGCGCGGATCTTCTCGCTCGCCGACGCATTCGAGGCGATGACGACGGGGCGCCCGTATCGCGCCCGGCGGCCGGTAGAGGTCGCCCTTGGCGAGCTGCGGCGCGCGTCGGGCACCCAGTTCGATCCCAACCTGGTCGAGCCGTTCGTCGGGATGGTGAAAGAGATGCAGGGCAGGTAGGTCACGGACAGCGCGCTTCTTGCTCTCGGCGTCACGGCGCGTCGATCGGCGCGGAATCCCTCTACGGCCACGGGAGCACCTTCTGGTTCCTCTCTCCCGGTGGAGGGTCCGGTGCGCCTGGGACTGCCCCGCCCGGAGTGAGTCGCTATCATTACGCCATGACCCGCGGAGCGCCGGCGTGAGTCACGGCACGGTAGACCTCATCCTCTTCAGCCTATTGGCCCTCGCGGGAGCCGTCGTGCTCCGGCGCGGGTACAGGGTGCGCACCGAGCTGAACCGCCAGATCGCCCGGCTCGAGTCGCTGAACGAGATCGGGCGCGTCCTCCTCACCGACCGCAACATCCGTGGCGTCCTGCGCCACGTGGCCGAGAGCGCCGCGCAGCTGCTCGGCGCCGACATGGCCCACATCACGCTCACCACCGCCGATGCCACGCGCCTCGTGCTCGAGGCCGCGACCGGGCCGATCGCGCCCTTCGTCGGCTCGGCCGTCCCGCTCGAGGGGAGCATGGCCGGCTGGGTGATCCAGCACCCGCAGCCGCTGGTGCTGAACGACCCGGCGTCGGACGAACGGCACTTCCGGTCGGTGCACGAGCGCATCGCGCTGCGCCGCGCCATCATGCTGCCGCTGGTCGCGAAAGGGCGGTGCGTGGGCGCGCTCGGGGTTGACAACCCTCGCGACAACCGCTCCTTCGGGGACGGGGACGTCGAGGTCCTGCGCGACCTGGCCACCTACACCGCGCTGGTGCTCGAGAGCGTCCAGGCGGTGGAGGAGCTGGCGCAGCGCGAGCGCCGCGCCGCTCTCCTCAACGCCGTCAGCAGCCGCATCCGGCAGTCGCTCGATCTCCAGGTGATCCTGGATTCGGCGGTGCGGGAGCTGGGCACTGCGCTGGCGGTCTCCCGGTGCTTCGTGCGCCTAAGGCGTGGCAACGAGCTGATGGCTGTGTCGTCCGAGTGGCACGGGCCCGAGGTGGCCTCGGCGAGCGCCAAGGCCGACCCGGCGCTCGGGCTCCTCACCACGGCGGTGCGCGAGCGCAGTACGATCGAGACCTCGGATGCCCGCGCCGACGCGCGCCTGGGCGCCGCCACCGCCGAGCTCGACCAGGCGCTGGCGGTGCTCGTGACCCCTATCGTGCTGCGCGGAGAGGCGATCGGAGTCATCGCCTTCCACCAAGCGGGCGTGCCGCGGCTGTGGCGTGAGGGGGAGATCGGCCTCGTCGAGGAGGTCGCGAGCGAGCTGGCCATCGCCATCTCCAACTCGCGGCTCTACCGCTCGGTTGAAGAGGCGAGCCGCGAGCTGGCCACCAAAATCGAGGAGTTGGAGCGCGCCAACCGCATGAAGGCGCAGTTCCTCGCCAACATGTCGCACGAGTTGCGCACCCCGCTCAATTCGGTGATCGGCTTCTCCGAGATGCTCCTCATCGGCGCGCTGGGCCCGCTGACCCTCGAGCAGCGCGACTCGCTGGAGACGATCGCGCGAAACGGCCGCCACCTCCTGGGGCTCGTCAACGACATCCTGGACCTCTCGAAGGTCGAAGCCGGCCGGATGGACCTTCACCTCACGTCCACCGACGTGCGGTCGCTGGTGAACGACGTGCTGACGGGGATGGAGAGCCTGACCGTCGCCAAGGGACACCGCGTCCTGCTTCAGCTGGGCGAGGCGGACCTGATGGTCATGGCCGACGAGATGCGCGTCCGGCAGATCTTCTACAACCTCTTGGCCAACGCGGTGAAGTTCACGCCCCCGGGCGGCGAGATACGGATCCGTGCCGACCGCCGGCGCAGCGCCATGCCCGCGGGAAGGCGCAGGCGCAGAGGGGACCGGGCCGGGGAGGACGGCAACCAGGAGCGGGACGTCATCTGGGTCGCCGTCACCGACAGCGGGATCGGCATCACGCCGGAGGACCAGGCCCGGCTCTTCACCGAGTTCACTCAGGTGGACGCGTCGTACTCGCGCCGCTACGAGGGCACCGGTCTTGGCCTGGCCCTGTGCAAGCGGCTCGTGGACCTTCACTACGGGCGGCTCGGAGTGGAGTCGGTCAAGGGGAAAGGCAGTACGTTCTGGGTAGAGTTACCGGTGGAGGGACCGGGAGAAGCGAGGGCGTAGCCCTACACCCTCATCACCTGCTCCACGATCTCCGCCACGCGTTCCACCTCTCCCTCCCTCACCCGCACGCGCAGCACCCTTCTCCCTCTAGCCACCAGCGCCCCATGGTCACCCAAGGCCTGCGCGAGCTTCAGGCGGCCGAAGGTGAAGCCGGCACCGGGAACGGCCATGTCGCGCGCGTTCTCCGTCTCGATCTGCAGGAAAACGCCGTTGTCCGCACCGCCCTTGTGCAGCTGGCCGGTCGAGTGGAGGAACCGCGGGCCGTACCCCGCCGTGGTCGCGACGCCTCGCGCGGCGCCGATCGCGCGGCGCATGCGCGCCAACAGCGCGTGGTGCTCGGCCGTCGGCTGGACCCAGGCGAGCAGCGCCACGTAGTCGCGCTCGCGGATCAGCGACGCCCACTCGCGCAGCGCGCGCTCGAGGCCGCCCAAGCCGGCAGCCGGTTCCGGCGCGGCGCCGCCGGCCAGATCCTTCAGCACGTGCTCGGTGTTGGTCTTGCTCTCCGCCACGTTGGGCTGGTCGAAGGGGTTCAAGCCCATCCACGCGCCGGCCACCGCCGTCGCCACCTCCCACTGGAAGAACTCGGCGCCGAGGTCGAGTGGATCGCCCGCGTCGATCGTCACGAACGCGCGGTCCGCTCCTGCGCCGGCCCGCGCGCCGGCAGGCTCACCAACGATCGGGACCAGTCCCTTCCCGCCCTTCCCCGTGCTCTCCGCCACCAGCTGCTCCGCCCACACTCCGAACGAGTCGAACGTCGGCCCGCCGTCTATCGTGAGCTTGTCGCGCCCCGCCACCGAGGCCTCCGCGAAGAAGGCGCCGAGCGCCGGGCCCACCATCTCGGGACACGAGGCGCGGCCGGCGCACTTCTCCGCCATCGCCGCGGCGCGAGCCAGGACCTCGGCGATGTCCACGCCCATCAGCGCCGCCGGGACCAGGCCGAAGTAGCTGAGCGCGCTGAAGCGCCCGCCGATGTCCGGCGCGTTCTCGAACACCCGGCGGAATCCGCGTTCCCTGGCCAGCTTCGCGAGCGGCGTTCCGGGATCGGTTATCGCCGCGAACCGGCCGGGGCCTCCGCCCGTCCGCTCCCAGAAGTAGGCGAGCATCGCGTTCATCTCGATCGTCGTGCCGGACTTGCTGGAGACAAGGAAGAAGGTGCTGGCGACGTCGCCGGCCTCCTCGATGCGCAGGAGGGCCGAGGGATCCGTGGTGTCGAGGACGACCAGCGTGGGGAAGCTGTCGCGCGGGCCAAAGGTGCGGGCGAAGACCTCGGGGGCGAGACTCGACCCGCCCATGCCGAGCAACGCCACCCGCGTGAAGCCCACCTGTCGCACCTCGTCGGCGAAGGCGAGCAACTCGGTGACGCGCGCACCATAGACGCGCGGCGCGTCGAGCCACCCGAGCCACTCCGCGGCCTCGGGTACGACCCAGAGGGAAGGATCTCTCGCGTAGAGAGCGCTGACGACCCGGTCGCCGTCCGCGGACAGTCGCCGTTGGGCGGCACTCAGCAGCGGCGAGGAGGGCTCAGGAACGGGAAGCGGCGGCAAAACGCTCGCGCTTGGCCTCTACCGCGGCCAGCAGCGTGGTGAGGGAATCCTCGAACTTCTTCACGCCATCCACCACCAGTTGATCGGTGACGTCGCGCAGACTCACGCCGACCTCCGCCAGGGCCGCGGCGCTGGCACGCGCGGCGTCGAGATCCGTGTCGATGGTCCGCACCGGCCGGCCATGGTCGGCGAACGCCTTGATCGTCGCCGGCGGCATCGTGTTCACCGTGTCGGGGCCGATGAGCCCGTCCACGTACCTGACGTCGGAGTACGCCGGGTTCTTGGTGCCGGTGCTCGCCCACAGCGGCCGCTGGACCGCCGCGCCCTTCGCCATCAACTGCCGGAACCGCGCGTCCTCGAACACCCGCAGGAACGCCTGGTAGGCGATCTTCGTGTTGGCGACCGCCGCCGTCCCCAGCAGCGCCTCACACCGCGCCCGGTCGGCCCCCGCCGCGATCCGTGCCTGCAGCCGCTGGTCCACCTCCGTGTCCACCCGGCTCACGAAGAAGCTCGCTACCGACCGGATCGGGTCCACCGGCTGCGCCGCCGCCAGCCGTCGCTCGAGGCCCACGAGGTATGCCTCCATCACCCCCTCGTACCTCTCCACCGCGAAGAGCAGCGTGATGTTGATGTTGATCCCTTCGGCCGTCGCCTGCGCGATCGCCGGCAGGCCCTCGGCCGTGCCAGGGATCTTGATCATGACGTTCGGCCGGTCCACCGCCGCCCACAGCCGCCGCGCCTCCGCGATCGTGCCCGCCGGGTCGCGCGCCAGCCGGGGCGACACCTCGATCGACACGAAGCCGTCGTTCCCGCCCGCCATGTCGTAGATCGGCCGGAACTGGTCGCACGCCTCCCGGATGTCCTCGACGGCCAGCGCTTCGTAGATCTCCACCACGCTCCTGCCGGTCGCGGCCAGCTGCGCGATCACGTCGTCGTACGCGTCGCTCCCGCCGATGGCCTGCTCGAAGATGGTCGGGTTGCTCGTGGCCCCGCGCACCCCGCTCCGCTCGATGAGCTGCTTCAGCTCGCCCGAGCGCAGCATCGCGCGGTGCATGTAGTCGAGCCACACGCTCTGGCCGACGCGCTCCAAGGCCTGAAGCGTGCCGCCGGGATTCGAGAGACGCGCCATCCGGACCTCCTAGGTGAGCAGCGCGCGCGCGCGCGCCGCCACGTTCTCGGAAGTGAAGCCCAGCTCCTTGAAGATGCGCTCGAACGGGGCCGATGCGCCAAACCGCTCCAGACCCAGCACGTCACCTTCGGTCCCGACCCAGCGGTGCCAGCCGAACGTCTGCCCCGCTTCCACCGCCAGACGCTTCGTTACCGTCGGCGGGAGCACTGCGTCGCGCCAGTCCGCCGGTTGCCGCTGGAAGATCTCCAGGCTCGGCATGCTCACGACGCGCGTCGGGATCCCGTCCTGCTCCAGAAGCTCGCGCGCGCCGAGGCAAAGCGCCACCTCCGACCCCGTTCCGATCAGGAGGAGCTTCGGCGCGCCACCCGTCGCCTCGGCGAGGACATATCCGCCCTTCAGAACGCCGTCGGCGGAGGCGTACACGTCGCGATCGATGATCGGCACCTTCTGGCGGGTGAGCACCAGCGCGACCGGGCCGTTGCGGTGCTCAAGCGCGGCGCGCCACGCGATCGGCGTCTCGGTCGCGTCCGCGGGCCGGATCACCGTCATGCCGGGGATGGCGCGCAGCGACGCCAGCTGCTCGATGGGCTGGTGGGTCGGGCCGTCCTCACCCAGACCGACGCTGTCGTGCGTGAAAACGTAGATGACCGGTAGCTCCATGATGGACGCGAGGCGGATCGCCGGCCGCAGGTAGTCGGAGAAGATCAGGAAGGTGGCTCCGAAGGGCCGTACGCCCCGGTGCAGCGCCATCCCGTTGAGGATGCCGCCCATCCCGTGCTCGCGGATGCCGAAGTGCAAGTTGCGCGCCTCGTAGTGGTCCGCTGCGAAGTCGCCCGCGCCCTTCATGAGCGTGTTGGTCGAGGGCGCGAGGTCCGCCGAGCCGCCGACCAGTGTCGGCACCAGGGGTGCCAGCGCGTTGATCACCTTGGCCGAGGCCGCGCGCGTCGGCGTCGCACCGTCTTTCGCGGTGAACACCGGCAGCGCCCGCTCCCAGCCAGCGCGCAGTTCGCCTGCGAGGGCGGCCCGGAACTCGGCCGCGAGCGCCGGGTGAGCGCGCTCGTACCCGCGGAGCTTCCCGTCCCACTCCCGCACCCACGACGCCCCGCGCTCCCCGCACTCGCGGGTGTGGGCGGCTACCTCCTCAGGCACCAGGAAAGGCGGCTCCTCCGGCCACCCGTACCCCCGCTTCGTCGCCGCGATCTCGTCCTTGCCGAGCGGCGACCCATGCGCCTCGGCGGTGTCCTGCTTGTTAGGCGCACCCCAGGCGATGTGGGTGCGGACGACGATGAGTGACGGGCGAGATGACTCGGCTTTGGCGCGCCGCGTCGCCGCGTCGAGCGCCTCGAGGTCGTTGCCGTCCTCCACCCGCTGCACGTGCCAGTGGTAGCCCTCGAACCGCCGCGCCACGTCCTCGCTGAAGGCGAGGTTGGTGTCACCCTCGATGGTGATGTGGTTGTCGTCGTAGTAGTAGATGAGCTTGCCAAGCTTCAGGTGCCCCGCGATGGACGACGCCTCGTGCGAAACACCCTCCATCAGGTCGCCGTCGGAACAGATCGCGTAGGTGAAGTGGTTCACGATCTCGTGGCCGGGGCGGTTGAAGCGCGCCGCGAGGTGCGCCTCGGCGATCGCCATCCCCACGCCGTTGGTGAAACCCTGGCCGAGCGGGCCGGTAGTCGTTTCGACGCCCGGGGCGAGCCCGTGCTCCGGGTGGCCGGGGGTCTTGCTTCCCCACTGCCGGAAGTTCTTCAGGTCATCCAGCGAGAGATCGTACCCGGTGAGATGCAGGATCGAATAGAGCAGCATCGAGGCATGCCCGGCCGAAAGGACAAAGCGATCGCGGTCGGGCCAGTCGGGGTGCTTCGGGCTGTGTTTGAGGTGCCGGGTGTAGAGCAGGTACGCCAGCGGCGCCAGCGCCATCGGCGTGCCCGGGTGGCCGGAGTTGGCCTTTTCCACCGCATCCATGGCAAGGGTGCGGACGGTGTTGATACAGAGCGTGTCGAGGTCCGTCCGGGCGGCGGCTTTGGGGAGCGCGGTCACGGGCGGGAATCTAGCGTGCGGCGCCGCATCCGGCCAAATGCACGCCGCCCTTGACTTGGCGCATTCATGATGTTATCTCATGATTCATGAAATCCAAGAAGGTGAGCGAGCCGGTTCAGGTGTACCTGGACGCCCCGCATCGGGAGCGGCTGGACTGGCTGACGTCCGAGCTGGGCGCCTCCAAGTCCGAAGTGCTGCGTCGGGCGTTGGTCGCGCTGGAGCAGGCCATGACTGATCCCGACTCGCACCCGCTGGTGCGCTTGATCGGCATCGGAGTCGGTGATCGCGGTCCCAGCGTGAGCTACGACCCCATCGTGGAGCACGATCGCTACCTGGCGGAGGCAAACTGGCCCGCGCCCCCGCCCCGCCGCGGCGGCCCCCGGCGCGGACGTGCTTGAGGTATTCGTAGACAGCGGCTTCTGGTGCGCAACCGCGCTCCGGGGCCGGACCGATGTCGACCGCGAGCGGCACGAACGGGCCGGAGCGACACTCCGCCAGCTGATCCGGAGCGGCACGCGTCTGGTCACGACCAATCTGGTGCTTGCTGAGACGCACCAGCTGCTGTTGATCCGGGACCGGCGAGACACGGCGCTTGCGTTCCTGAGAGCCTTCCCGGCCCCCGGGACCGATGTAGTACCCAGCACGGCGGAGCTGGAGGCCGAAGCTTTGGCTGACTGGATCGAGAAGTACGACGACCAGGACTTCTCCCTCGCCGACGCCGTGAGCTTCGCGCTAATGAAGCGGCGCCGGATCAAGCGCGCGCTTGCCTACGACCGGCATTTCGCGGCGGCGGGCTTCGAGATGCTCCCCTAATCGCGGCTCCCTCGGCGAGTTCCGCCCGAAGGCGCCGCGTTGACAACCTCGCCAATCACGCCCTACCTTCGACGTACCAATCGGTTACGTCTTCTCGAAAAGGGTACGGTACCCATGACGGTCACCACGCAGCCGCACCGCGGCGGCGTTTTTTCTTCCGCCGCGCGAAAGCTCGACGTTCCCATCCCGAACTACATCGGCGGCGCGTGGGTACAAGCCGGCGCCACCGAATCGCTCGCGCTCACCAATCCCGCCACCGGCGAAGCCCTCGGCCGAGTGCCCCGGGCGACCGCTAAGGCCGTGGACGACGCCGTGGCTGCGGCGCCGGCCGCGTTCCCCGCGTGGCGCGCCACGCCGGCGCCGGCGCGGGCTCGATACCTCTTCAAGCTGAAGGCCCTCCTCGACGAGCACTTCGACGAAATCTCCTCGATCGTCACCCAGGAGAACGGCAAGACGCTCGACGAGTCGCGCGGCTCGGTGAAGCGCGGCATCGAGAACGTCGAGCACGCCTGCGGCATCCCGACGCTGATGATGGGGCA
>JAUYOW010000107.1 GCA_030697825.1 Gemmatimonadales bacterium
GTGAAGAAGGGGAAGAAGGGGAGGAAGCGCGCCGGCAGCGCAGGGCGTCGTCGCGCCGCCTGACTTCAAGGCGTAGCCCGCTGACTGGCTCCATGGCCTGAATCGAGCCCGCGCTCCGCCAAGCCGGCCTCCGCACGGTATTTCGTTTCCGCCTCGGCCAGCAGCTTCCGTCTGGTGCGCAACTCGCGGTATGTCGCCGCGGCGCGCCCCGCCGCCGCCAGCAGCTCAGCGGTGATCTGCGGCCGCCCGCGAAGAGCAGAGACTAGCGCCCACCACAGGAGCTGGAGCGCGGGGATGAGCTCCAGAGGTGATCGCCGGCGGTCGATCGTCTCGATCAGTCGGGCCTTCAGGGCAGGGAGTGTATCCAGTTGTGAGAACAAGAGGCGATGGAGTTCCGGCAAAGGCCCGGGAGCCCCGACCTCGTGCCCGACGAAGTACCACGGAAGGGCAGCAACATCCCGAGCGCGCCACCAGCGGTAGAGCGCGGCATCGCTCCCCGCGATCACCGCCTTGGCCAGGCTCCGCGCCTGAAGGAGTGCCTCGGTGATGCCGTCTCCGATCACGAAGTCCTTGTGGTGTCCCGCGTCGCCTACCAATGCCCAACCGGCGCCGACGCCGGTTCGGAAGAAGAACCGCTCCTTCACCGTGCCGCGAACCTTGCCGACCGGACGCGCATCCCGAATGAGCGGACCGATCAGTGGTTCGGAAGCGAGGGTAGCCTGCAGCGCGCCATCGGGGTCGGCGCGCCAGGCAGCGGCGCGATCCGCGGGCGGCCAGCTGCCGATCAGCAGCTGATCGTGGTCGGTCGGGAAGATCACGCCCGTCTCGCCGGCGAGATGACTGAAGTACATGTCGCAGCGATACGCGGGATCGGTCTTCCAGAAGCTGGGCGCATCCCAGTAGGCCCAGTAACCCGCCCGCCGAGCGTCGTAGCCGAGGTACTCCTGGGCCTCGACCAACCCTGCGACGGTGGAGTGACGGCCGTCGGCTCCCACGACGAGGTCCGCGGTTACGACCGTTTCTCGCCCGCCGCTCACGGCCCGCACGCCGATGACGCGACCATCCTCCCGCACCAGGGAGACCACCCGGGTCCGGTCCCGCAGCTCGGCGCCCGCGCCGACCGCTGCCTGCTGAAGCAGTGCGTCGAGGCGCTCGCGCCGGGGGCAGTACTCGGCTCGACCGTCGGGAAGCTCGATGTCGATCATCGCACCGTCTGCGTTCATTCGGATGATGCGTGCCGGCGGCGTCACCGCACGAACCGCCGGCCCGACCCCCACCTCGTCGAGCACGTCGATACCTGGGGGGCTGATGCCGTGGGTAGACAGGACGTAGTCGCTCGGCAACGCATCCTTGTCGAAGAGAAGGACGCGGGCTCCGGCGCGCGCGAGAAACGTGGCCAGCGTGGAGCCCGCGCATCGAGCACCGGCGATCAGGACGTCGTAGGCGCGCCGCCGCATGCTCCTCTCACCATCAGCGGGTCATCCGCGACAGGTGCCCTGGATTCAGTGGTTAACGTCTTGCGTTCTGCCATCGTTGGTTTCTCCAAGCGCGGGTCAGGCGCTCAAACGGCCGGTGCGGAGCATTGAGTGCCCATCCGCGCAGTCCTCGCCAGTCGGTCTCATGCTGCGAAACATGCGCTGTTATGCACCGCGCCCCGCCCGGACAACCTTGCAGCCGCGGCCCGCATCCCGCTAGTCACTATCCGGTATTGCTCCGGCCCACCGTTCGGCCTCAGGTCCGCGACTCGGCGCTCACCAGCTTCAGTGCCGCGCGCCGCTCCTCCGCGTCCAGGCCCACCATCCAGAACGCCACCACGAACACCACGGCCACCGCCACCATCGCCGCCACGACGCTCGGCCCCCTCACGACCCGCAGCCCCGCGATCGTGGCGACCGCGCCCGCGAGCAACCCTGGCACGAGCGCGGGCCCCAGCGTACCCCGCAGATACTCGCCCAACCCGATCCCCAGCTCCGCA
>JAUYOW010000108.1 GCA_030697825.1 Gemmatimonadales bacterium
CGAGGAGCGCCCGCAGCGCTATACGCGCGCGCTGCTGGAGACACTCGCCATCATCGCTTACCGCCAGCCGGTGACGCGCGGCGAGATCGAGCACATCCGCGGCGTGTCGGTCAGTACCGACATCGTCCGCACGCTTACCGAGCGCGGCTGGATCAAGGAAGTCGGGCGGCGCGACGTCCCCGGTCGCCCGGCGCTGCTGGGCACCACGCGCGAATTTCTCGAACATTTCAACCTCAGGAGCCTTGAGGACATGCCGCCACTCGCGGAGCTCCGGAGCCTGGAGGAGGTCGGCGCCGAGCTGGAAAGGCGCGAATTACCCGCCGGCGCACCGGATTCAGCTGGGTCGGCAACCGCCCCCGATGGTGTTCTATCCCCTTTCCCCCAAGCGTCGAGCGTCGAAACCTCCGCCGAGGTTGACGCAGCGGAAGCCATGCCTGTCAGTCTCGCCGCCCACGATCCCGCGCGTGTCTGATCGCCGTCCGCCGCACAGGGACGTGCCAGCGTCGCGGGAGCCCCCTCCGGGGAGGCAAAAGGCGCACGGGAGGCAAACACCGCACACCGGAAGTCGGGAGCGACCGCCGAGCCCGAGCGCGGCCGACGCGCGTGGGGAAAAATTACAAAAAGTACTTGCCCGCGTGGGCATTGCCTCGCGCCGGACCATCGAGCAATGGATTGGAGAAAGTCGCATCACCGTAGACGGCCAACTCGCCACTCTCGGCCAGCGCGTCGGACCTGACAACCGCATCCTCCTCGACGGGCGCCCGATTCGCGTCCTCGATGTGGTGCAGAAGCGCCGCGTGTTGATCTATCACAAACCCGCGGGTGAGGTTTGTACGCGCTCGGATCCCCAAGGCCGGGCGACCGTGTTCGACAAACTTCCGGTGTTGCGCGGCAGCCGCTGGATTACCATCGGTCGTCTCGACTTCAGCACCTCCGGGTTGCTGCTCTTCACCACCGACGGCGAATTGGCCAATCGCCTGATGCATCCCTCGGGCGAATTCGAACGCGAGTACGCCGTGCGTATTCTCGGTTAGGTGAGCGAAACAATGTTGGCGCAGTT
>JAUYOW010000109.1 GCA_030697825.1 Gemmatimonadales bacterium
GTGCTGCCCTATCACCCCGACCTCGGCGGCACGGTGGCCGGGCTCCCGGGGCAGATCTGGACCAACTGGAGCGAGGCCGGCGGTGCCCCGGGGATGGACGATGACGGCAACGGGTACGTGGACGACGTACACGGGTGGAACTTCGTGGACGACTCCAACGACTTGACCGACCGCTGGGGCCACGGCACGCTCGTGGCCGGCATCATCGCCGCCAAGCGGGACAACGAGGTGGGGATCGCCGGCATCAACCCGGGCGCGCGCATCATGGTGCTGAAAGTGTCCGATGACACGCACCGGCCCAACACCCTGGGGATGTACCGCGCGATCCACTATGCGGTGGATCACGGCGCCCGGGTCCTGAACCTCAGCATGGGCGCCCCGGCGCGCTCGCGGCTGGTCCAGCTGGCGGTCAACTACGCGCACCTGCGGGGCGCGGTGGTCGTCGTGGCCACCGGCAACACGAACGCCGACGTCCACGACTACGCGCCGGCTGGGCTGCGTCGCGTGCTTGCCGTGGGCGCCCTCGGGTTCGAGGGGCAGCGGCACGCCCTGTCGAACTTCGGCGCGAACACGGGGCTGCTGGCGCCGGGCGAGGACATCTATTCCCTGCACTCGCAGCAGGCCGAGTGGACCGGGCCCTCCGCCGAACGCGACCGGATGTACCGGGCGGCGACCGGCACCTCCTTCGCCGCGCCGATCGTGGCGGCCACCGCGTCGCTGCTCTTCGCAGCGGACCCGAAACGGACCAACCGCGAGGTTGAGGCGCTGCTCTTGGCGACCGCGAAAGACCTGGACCAGCCGGGCTGGGACCCGATGACCGGCTACGGGCTGCTGGATGCCAAGGCCGCGCTGAGCGGCGACGCGAAGCGCGCCGTCGTGGTGTTCCCCACCGAAGTGCTCATCTCGCGCGCCGGCAAGAAAAAGGTGAGCGCGGTGGACGTGTACGGCGTGGTGGCCGGGGCGTCGAGCTACGAGGTGAGCGTGGGCGAGGGGCGCAACCCGTCGGAGTGGACGCCCATCGCTCGCGGCGACCGGCCGATCCAGTTCGGCCTCATCGGCCATGTGGATGGGGAGCGGTTCAAAGGTGCCAAGGAGTGGACGATCCGGATCACCGCGACCGGCGCCGACGGCACCCGGCGCGTCGCGGACGTGCCCGTCAGCCTGTAGGCTTGCGTCCCTCGAGCTGGTCGAGCCGCTGCTCGGCCTGCTCCAGCCGGGTGAACCCGGCGGTCAGCTTCCGCATCAGATCCGGCAGCCGGCCGAGTGCTGCGAGCGAGCGTTTGACAGCCTGGATCGGCCGGCTCGGGCTGCCCCACACCGTTTCCCCCGCCGGGACGTCCTTGTGGGCCACGCTGGCCGCGCCC
>JAUYOW010000110.1 GCA_030697825.1 Gemmatimonadales bacterium
TTGAGCGCCGCGTCGTCGTCGATGTCCTCGGGAAAGGTCTCGTCACGGCTGATCGACTTGGGATCGCCGCCGGTCTCCACCTCGCCATGGTCCACGCCGCGGATGCGGTCCCACAGCCACGCGCCCTCGCGCTCACCCAGCCGGCGGCGGAGCTGGTCGGCGCCCGCCGCCAGCGCGTCGTCCACGCTCGTGAGATGATGTCGCTCCAGCCGCTCGACGAACCGCTTCCCGACGAAGGGGATATCGCCCAGCGCGAAGCGGCGCATGAACGCCCCCTCCTCCCCCGCCGGCACCACGTGCACGCCACCCGGCTTGGCGATACCCGCGGCGAGCTTGGCCACGACCTTCGATGTCCCGCCGCCGATCGAGACCGACAACTCGGTCCCCTCGACCACCGCTTCGCGCATCCGCCGAGCCGTCTCGGCCAGCGGCTCGTCCTTGTAGAGCCGCTCGGTCCCGGTGAGGTCGAGGTAGAACTCGTCGCTCGAGGCCGTCTCGACCACCGGGGCGAAGCGTTTGAGGACCTGGCGGATCGCACTGCTCTTCGCTTGGCATGCCTGCCAGGGAACCGGGACGATCATCGCCCCGGGGCAGAGCCGAGCGGCGCGCGCCATCGGCATCGCCGAGTGGACACCAAAGGCCCGGGCCTCGTAGCTGGCGGACGTGACCACGCCGCGGCCAGTGGGCGAGCCGCCCACGATTAGGAGCGGGCTCTTCCCCGCCCCTTCGGGATCCACCAGCCGCGCGACCGACACGTAGAACGCGTCGGCGTCGGCGAGGAGGATACGCCTCACACGTCGCAGAGCTGGACGGCTTCGCGGAGCGACGTGAGCGGGTCGCGCACCGGGATGAACTCGTGCGCGACGTAGCCCGTGAACCCGGTGTCCGCGATCGCCTGGGCGATGGCGCGGTAGTTCAGCTCCTGGGTGGCGTCCAGCTCGTGACGGCCCGGAACGCCGCCGGTGTGGTAGTGCGCGATGAAGGCCGCGTTGTCGCGGATGGTCCGGATCACGTCGCCTTCCATGATCTGCATGTGGTAGATGTCGTAGAGCAGCTTCACCCGCGAAGAATTAACCGCGCGCACCACCGCCACGCCGAACGCGGTGCGATCGCCCATGTAGTCGCGGTGGTCCATCCGGCTGTTGAGCAGCTCGAGGCAGATGGTGACGCCGCGCTCCTCGGCGAGGGCTTTGATCCGGTTCAATCCCGCGACGCAGTTGTCGATGCCCTCGGCGTCGGTCCTCCCCTGCCGGTTCCCGAACATGGCGATGACGTTAGGCACGCCGGCCCTCGCCGCCGCAGGGATGGTCTGTTCCAGCTCGCGCAGGAGCATCGGGTGGTTGGCCGAGTCGTTGAAGCCGGTGCGAATGAAATCGCGCCGCGCCGTCGGGTAGCCCATCGAGCAGACCAGGCCGTTGTCCGCCGCCACCGGCCACTCCTCGGGCTGGAGCAGGTCGATGGCGACCAGGCCCATCCCGCGCGCGGCGCGGCAGAAGTCGGCCAGCGGGATGCGCTCGTATATCCAGCGGCATACCGACTGCTTCAGGCGGCCGGTGCGAGGCACCGCTTCCGCGCGGACGCCGCGCTGGAAGGTCAGCGCGCCGGCTGCGCCAGCCGTGAGTCTCAGGAATCCGCGTCGGTGCAAGGAAAGTTCCTCGGCTTTCGGCTATCCAGGCTACACCCGCAGGCCGCTGAGATACCCGTAGCTGGCGCGGATCGACGCCCAGGGGTCCGCCGGCTCGTCGTGCTCCACGAAGAAGTGTCGGATCCCCGCCTGCCGCCGCCGCGCGAAGATTCCCCGCCAGTCGATGACGCCCGCGCCCACATCCATCATCCGCCCATCCGCCGTCCGGTCCTTCACGTGCACCAACGGCACCCGGCCCGGCCACCTTCGCAAGAACGCCAGCGGGTCGCCGCCGCCGTGCACGATCCAGAACAGGTCCAGCTCGATCCGGACCAATCGCGGGTCGGTGGCTTCGCACAGGACGTCGAACGGCACGCGCCCCTCGAGCTCCCGGAACTCGAAATCGTGGTTGTGATAGGCGAACTGGATGCCCGCGGCGCGCGTCCGCTCGCCGGCGCGGTTGAAGCGCTCGGCCACGCGCCGCCAGTCGTCGAGGGACCGCCGCCATGCGGCGGGCGTCCAGGCCACGATGAGGTAGTCGTGCCCGATCACCCGAGCGGCTTCGATGGTCCTTTCCGCCGCGTCGCCTTCCAGCGTGTCCAGACCGACGTGCGCCCCGGGCGCGACCAGATGATTGGCGTCCAGCATCGCCCGGACCTGCCGCGGCGTGCGGCCGAAATAGCCGGCGAACTCGACCTCACGGTAGCCGATCTCCGCCACGCGCGCGAGCGTACGCTCGATGTCCCGACGCATCTCCTCGCGCACGGTGTAGAGCTGGACGCCGAGCGGGCCGAGGCGACCGGGAGAACGGGGTGTGGGGAGTAGGGAGTGGTACCATGAGGTGCCCACACCGATCGTCGCGGCGCCGAAGGAAGTGACGAATTCCCGCCGCGTCGGCATCACAGCTCCCGCCGCCGCATCAGCTCCACCGCGTGCGCCGCGGCACGGGCCGTGAGCGCCATGTAGGTGATGGACGGGTTCTGGTTGGCGGTGGACGCCATGCAGGCACCGTCGGTGCAGAACAGGTTGGGGACGTCCCACGACTGGTTCCAGCCGTTCAGGACCGACGTCGCGCGGTCGCGCCCCATCCGCGCGGTCCCCATCTCGTGGATGGTGAGGCCCGGCGCATTGTCCTCGAGATACGAGTGGACGTCGCGAACGCCGGCCGCCTCCAGCATCTCGGCGGCCTGGGTCTGGGCATCGCGCATCGCGGCGCGCTCGTTGTCGCTCCAACTGCAATGGATCCGGAGGGCCGGGACATCCCACTTGTCCCGCACCACCGGGTCGAGCTCGATGAAGTTCGTCTCCCGCGGAAGGCACTCGCCGAACCCGTAGATCGACATGCTCCACGGACCCGGCGTGCGGAGCGCCTCCTTGAGGGCGCGACCGAAGCCCGGGATCGAGGTCCCGCGGCCCCAGCCGCCGCGACTCGCGCCGCCCTGGTACGCATAGCCGCGCAGGAACCCCGGCTCCGGGCTGCCGACGTTGCGGAAACGCGGCAGGTACACTCCGTTAGGCCGGCGGCCCGAGGTGGTCTTGTCCTCGAACCCGGGAACGGTGCCCGATGCCCCTGCCCCCATCCAGTGGTCCATCAGGTACTTGCCGAGGACCCCGCTGGAGTTGCCCAGTCCGTTGGGCCAGCGCTCGCTGGTGGAGTTGAGAAGGATGCGCGCCGACTCCAGCGCCGAGGCGCACAGGAAGACGACGCGGGCGCGGAACTCGAGCGCCTCCATCGTCTGCGCGTCCACCACCCGGACGCCCGACGCCTTTCCGGTGCGCGGATCGTAGATCACGCCGTGCACCACGCTGTGGGGCCGAAGCGTCAGCCTCCCGGTGGCCCGCGCCGCGGGCAGCGTGACGTGCACGCTATTGAAATACGAGAAGGTCGAGCAGCCGCGCTCGCATACGCCACAGTAGGCGCAGGCGGCCCGGCCGCGGTGGTCCTGGGTCAGTATCGCGCAGCGTCCGATGGTGAGCACCCGCTCGCGTCCGTAACGACGGGCGAGACCGTCGCGCACGAACTGCTCGCCCAGGTTGAGCGGCATGCCGGGCAGGAACTGGCCGTCCGGCAGCTGCGGCAGGCCCTCCGGGTCGCCGCTGATGCCGATGTACCGCTCCACGTAGTCGTACCAGGGAGCGATGTCGGCGTAGCGGATGGGCCAGTCGGCGCCGAAGCCGTCCCGCGCGTTGGCCTCGAAGTCCAGGTCGCTCCACCGGTAAACCTGCCGCCCCCACGTGATGGAGCGCCCGCCCACCTGCCGGCCGCGGATCCAGTCGAACGGCTGGCCCTCGGGCGTGGTGTAGGGGTTCGCCACGTCGTTGACGAAGAACTGCTCGCTCCAGGCGTCGCAGGCGTAGCACTTCTTCTGCACCGGACGCTCGCGGTCCTGCTTGTCGCGGTCGCGCCGGCCGTGATAGGGCAGTTGCCAGGGCTGGACGTGCA
>JAUYOW010000111.1 GCA_030697825.1 Gemmatimonadales bacterium
GCAACCTCTTCTTCTCGCCGGACGGCCAGTGGGTCGGTTACTCGAGCTCCGGGAATCTCATGAAGGTGCCGGTGGCGGGCGGCGCTCCGGTCACGATCGCCGAGATCGGCAGCCAGCTGTTTGGCGCCGCCTGGACCGCGGACAACCATATCGTGTTCGCGAGGGTCGACAGTGCGGGCCTGTTCCGCGTGAGCGCCGACGGCGGGACGCCGGAACGGCTCACGCGGCCGGATACGGCGGCCGGGGAGGTCGCCCACACCTGGCCGCACTACGTCCCGGAGACCAACGCGCTGCTGTTCACGGTCTGGCCGAGGACCGGGGCGCTCGGTGCGGCGCACGTCGGACTGATGCGACTCGGCCGCCGCGAGGTGCGGATCGTCTCGCCGGGCTCGATGCCGCAGTATGCCGCCGGGCACCTGGTGACCCTGCGCGATGGCGGGGTCGTCGTCGCGCAGCGCTTCGACCCCTCCAGCGGGGACACCAGCGGTCCTCTGGTCCGGCTCGCAGACGGGATCATCACCCGCGCGACAGGGCTCGGCGAGTTCGGCCTCTCCCGCACCGGAACCCTGGTCCATCAGTTGGGGAACGTGGGCTCGGTCGTAGCGCTCATGGGGGAGGGTGGAGCGGAGACCCGCGTTCCCCTCGCCCTGCCGCAGGTCAGCCATTTCGACAACCCGCGGTTCTCGCCCGACGGGCGAAGGGTCGTGCTCGCCGGCTTCCACGACGGGGAATCTCGCCACGTCGGGTACATCATCGACCTCGAGCGCGGCACCAGCCTGCGGCTGACGTTCGGGGGCAACACCGAGTTCCTGGAGTGGACGCCGGACGGCCAGCGGGTCTTCTATCGGAAGGGCGATACCCTGGCTGCCAGCCGCGGCGATCGAAGCGGAGCGGAAGAGGTCGTGCTGGCGCCGGGCGGCCGGACCCTCGTCGGCCGGATCGCGGTCGGCGCGGGATGGGTGGCGTTCTCCACCACCGGCGCCGGCGGGTCGGATCTGTGGGCGCTTCCCGTCGACGCACCGGACTCCGCGCGCGCCTATCTGGTCACGCCGTTCAACGAGGGGGCTCCCGCGCTATCGCCCGACGGGCGCTGGATCGCGTACGTGTCGAACGAGACCGGCCGGGACGAGGTGTACCTGAGCTCGTTCCCGCAGCCCGGCCCGCGGGCGACCGTCTCGATCGACGGCGGTGCGGAGCCTCAGTGGGGCCGCGACGGCCGGACGCTGTACTTCCGCAACGAGCCCGGGGAGCTGGTGGCGGCGCGCCTGCGCCAGGACCCATCCGGCTACTCGGTGGAATCCCGGCGCGTCCTGCTGCGCGGCGTGTTCGAGCGTTCCGTCGGCGGAGCCGAGTATGACGTGCACCCCCGCGGCGGGCGGTTCGTGACGCTCGCAACGTCAGGCGGCGGCGGGCGCCTGGTGATCACGCTCAACGCCGTCCAGTAGGTACGCCGTGACCGACGTCCTGATGCGCCTCGCTTCGGCTCTGGCCGACCGTTACGACATCGAGCGCGAGCTGGGGCAGGGCGTCGTACGGGCCAATCCCGTTGCAGCAGGCTGTGGAGCCATGACCTGGAATCTGACGCTGATCGTGCTGGTCATCTCCGCTGCCCCGCTCGCGGCGCAGAACATCGATACCGCCCTCGTCCGGAGCATCGACTCCGCCTTCGCGTGGGCCAACACCACCTCGCCGGGATGTGCGGTCGGCGTGGACGGTGCCGGCGCACCGCTGGTCCGGCGGGCGTACGGGATGGCGAATCTGGAGACCGGGACGGTGTGGTCGGTCGGCACGATCTCCGAGAGCGGCTCCGTGGCCAAGCAGTTCACCGCGGCGGCACTGGTGATCCTGGCGAGGGACGGGGTGCTGTCGCTGGATGACGACATCACCCGGTGGATCCCCGAGGTGCGGGCTATCGGGCGGCGCATCACCATCCGGCACCTACTGACGCACACCAGCGGCCTGCCCGATCGTTACGCGCTGCATCAGGCGGAGGGCCGCCCGGCCGGCGAGGTGGATCACCCGAATGCTGAAGTGCTCGACATCGTGTCCCGGCTCCGGGAACTCAATTTCGATCCCGGCGAGGACTACCTCTACAGCAACACCGGCTACGTCGTGGCGGCGACGATCGTGGCGCGGGCCAGCGGCCAGTCGCTGCAGGCGTTCACCCAGGCCCGGATCTTCGGGCCGCTCGGCATGACCAGCACCCGCTGGCGGGTGGATCACCGGACGGTGGTGCCGGGGCGCGCCTCGGCGTACGCGGGCACTTCGGCAACCGGCTATCGCAACGATCATCCGTTCACGCGGGTCGTCGGCAGCGGGGGCCTGCTCATCACCGTGGACGACTTCCTCCGGTGGGAGGCGGCGTTGCAGTCCGGCGCCGGCGCATGGGGCGCGGTGCGCGATTCGCTGGAGCGGGCGGGCCGGCTCAACGACGGTACCGAGCTGAACTACGCGTTGGGCGTCGGAGTAGGCAGGTGGCGCGGCGTGCCGAGAGTGTCGCATACCGGGTCGACGGGCGGTTACCGCGCGGCACTGTACCGGTTCCCGGACCAGCAGGTGTCGGTTGCCCTTCTGTGCAACGCTGGCGTGGCCGATCCGAGTGCCTTGGCCACCCGCGTGGCGGTGCGGGTGCTTGGCTCCGCGCTTGCCGAGCCCGATGCCGAACCGGCGGGGGTCGCGGTGGACTCGGCGGTGCTGGCGGCGCTCGCGGGTGCGTACCACGCGCCGCGCACAGAAGAGGTGCTCATCCTCGCCATCCGCGGGGGGCAGTTGACCGACAGCCTGGCGGGCAACCAGGCCCTGATCCCGCTGGCGCCCGACCGCTTCAAGTACCGGGGTGGCCAGCGGACGATCCGCGTGGTGCGTGCGGCAGGCGGCGCGCCGGTGCGGCTGGTGATGGAGGCCAGCAACGCGCGCCCGGTCGAGTACGTGCAGGTGGCCCGGCCGCGGTTCGACGCCGCGGCGCTCGCCGCGTACGCGGGCGAGTACGTCAGCCTCGAGCTGGGCGCCCGCGCCCGCTTCCTGGTACGAGGCGATACGCTGATGCTGGACCTGGGATGGCGGAGCTCCACGCCCTTCCTGCCGCTGTACCGCGACGGATTCGGGAACGACGACGTGGGTTTGGCGAGGTTCCTCCGGGATCCCCGCGGCCGGATCACGGGTCTTGTGGTGTGGTCAGGGCGGGTCCGGCATCTGCGCTTCGAGCGCGTGGCGACCCGGTGAGGTCGCGCCCATGACCGACGCGCTCGGACGCCTCACGACCGCACAGCCGCACAGAAACAACGTACCGCCTTCCCGCTTTCCCGCCTTACGGGGGTCGCGACCAGGGCCGGCAGCTGTCCCGGGTCCCCGCCGCGGGAGGAACGCTCGAGCCGGAGCCTGTCGTGGATTTCGAACTGGGC
>JAUYOW010000112.1 GCA_030697825.1 Gemmatimonadales bacterium
ATGGCCGTTCCGTCGCGCCCGGACCTCGATGGTGCCGTTGTGGTCGGTTCGGTACACCCTCGCCCCCACGCTGCACCACAGCGCCACGACCTGGGGCGATGGGTGGCCGTACGAGTTCTCGGCGCCGACCGAGATCACGGCCACCCGCGGCCGCGTCGCGCGCGCCCAAGCCTCGGAGGTGCCGTTCCAACTGCCGTGATGAGCCACTTTGAGCACGGTCACCCTTGGGATGGAATCGCTCTCAAGCCACCACTCCAGCTCCGACAGCTCGGAATCCCCACTGAATAACGCCCGGAACTCGCCGAACTCGACGATTAGGCCCACGGACTCGAGGTTCTGCTCGCCGTCACCAGGCGGGTTGGACAGCACGCGCACCCAGACCGACCCCAACGTCAGCACTCGGCGGTCCGCCTGCAGGTACTGGGCGCCGCTGGTCGCAACCATCTGTATGGTGGCGCGGTAGGTGGCCGTCGGGTAAGGGACGCCGTTGTCGAGGTAGTTGCGCACCGCGAACGATCGCAGCACGCCCGACATGCCGCCGATGTGGTCGGCGTGGCCGTGCGAAGCGACGACGAGATCCAGCGTGTCGCCGCAGTTCACCTGCACGTGCCGGACGATCGGCGTGGCATCGTGTCCGGCGTCGATCAACACGCACCTCCCTTCGGGAGTGACCACCAGCGCGGCGTCGCCCTGCCCGACGTCGAAAAAGACGATCCGGATCTCCTGGGCCGGGGCGCTAGCCGCGAGCCCGACGACTAGCCCCAGGGCCACGAGCGGCAGTCGCACGATTGCCGCCACCTTACTCCGCGGTGCGACCCTGCGACACGCCCCGCGTCAAGATCACGGCATCACCGCGCCTCCACCGCGGCCGGCTTCACGAACCGGTGGTACAGCAGCATCAGCGCCGTGGTCAGCAGCCCTACCCCAGTCACCACGAACCACATCCGGTTCGGGGTGTGCAACTCCTCACCGTAGTGCCGCACCAGCCACCCGCCCAGCGGCCCGGCGATGAAGTACCCGATCGCCACCGGCAGGAAGGCGAAGCCCATGAAGAGCCCTTGCTGCCCGGGCGGCGCGAGGCGCGAGCAGTACTCGTAGAACCGCGGCGACAGCGTGATCTCACCCATCGCGAGCACGAAGAGCGCCGCCACGACCAGCGGCGTGCTCCCGCCGGCGGTGAGTATCAGCCAGCTCAACGCCGAGATCAGGATGCCCACTGTCATGGCGACGAACGCCGGGACCTTCCGCGTCAGGTAGTTCACGATGAAGGTG
>JAUYOW010000113.1 GCA_030697825.1 Gemmatimonadales bacterium
TCGTGGGCTCGTTCCTCCTCTCCATCTTCGGCACCTTCATCACGCGCAGCGGCGTCATCTCGAGCGTGCACAGCTTCACCCAGTCCAGCGTGGGCTACTTCTTCCTCGGCTTCCTTCTCTTCGCGGGCGTGGCGGGCTTCAGCCTCCTCTACTACCGCTGGCCGGAGCTCGAGGCCGAGTCGAAGCTCGAGTCGATGGTGAGCCGCGAGGCGGCGTTCCTCTTCAACAACCTGATCTTCATCGTCATCGCCTTCTCGGTATTCTGGGGGACCATCTTCCCCATCCTCTCCGAGTGGATCAAGGGCACCAAGGTCACCGTGGGGCCGCCGTTCTTCAATCAGGTGAACGTGCCGCTCGGCCTGCTGTTGCTGCTGCTCACCGGGATCGGGCCGCTCATCGCCTGGCGCCACGCTTCCACCGCCAACTTGAAGCGCCAGTTCCTCTGGCCCACCGCCGCGATGCTGCTGACCGCCGTCGGGCTGGCGGCCGTTCGAATGTCCGACGGCTGGGCGATCGTGGCGTACGCGCTCTCCGCGTTCGTCACTACGACGGTCGTGGTGGAGTTCGTGCGGGGGACCGGCGCGCGCCACCGGCTCCACGGTGAGTCCATCCCACTGGCCTTCGGCCGCCTGATCGCACGCAACCGGAGGCGCTACGGCGGCTACGTCGTGCACCTCGGCATGGTCATGCTGTTCGCGGGGTTCGCCGGGCTCGCGTTCAAGAGCGACACCGAGGCGACGCTCAAGCCGGGCGAAAGCGTCTCGGTACGCTCGCCGTACGGGCACACCTACAAGTTCACGCACCAAGGCGTGTCCCAGTACGAGGCGCTCAACCGCTTCGTCTCGGCCGCGAGCATGGACGTCTGGCGCGGCGACAAGTACGTCGGCGTGATGAAGAGCGAGAAGCGCCAGCACATGGACTCGATGGGCCGGCCCACCTTCGAACCGTCCACCGAAGTGGCGATCCGGAGCGACATCCGCGAGGACGTGTATCTGGTGTACGCGGGTTCGGTGGAGGGGACCGAGGAAGCGGTCTACCGCATCACCATCAACCCGCTCGTGTGGTGGGTCTGGTACGGCGGCATGGTGCTGGTGATCGGCGGGCTGATCACCATGTGGCCGGGCGGCGGGCCGACCGCGGCCAGCCTTCGCCGGGCCGAGCCGGCAGGATATGTCGCGCAGGTCTCGTAGCCTGCTGATGGTCGCGGCTGCGCTCTCGCTGACGGCGGGACGCGCCGGCGCGCAGGCCGGCGGGCGCGCCAGGGCGCCAGCCGAACGGGTGACTGCTGCCCCACCGTCCGTCCCTCCGTCCACCCGGTCTACGGACTCCGCCGGCCGCCTCTACGCCCCCGGAATGGTACAGTCCCGGGACCGGGGGAGTGTGCGCGACAACGACGTGACGGTGAAGGAGATCGAAGGAAAGATCCACTGCACCTGTGGATGCAACCTCGACGTCTTCACCTGCCGCACGACCGACTTCAACTGCGCGACTTCACCGGCCATGCATCGGCAGGTGCTGGCGCGGATGGACTCGGGAATGACGGCCGAGCAGATCGTGACGGCCTTCGAGGCGCAGTACGGGCAGGCGGTGCTGATGGCGCCGCCCCGGCGCGGTTTCAACTGGGCGGCCTACGTCATGCCGTTCGTGGGGCTGGCGGCCGGGCTCGGAATCGTGATCCTGGTGATGCGGAAGTGGATCCGCGCGCGACCCAGGACCCCGATCGAAGGGGAAGCGGTGGCGCTGGAGTCGCCCGTCGCCGGCGAAGAGATCGAGCGGCTGAAGCGCGAGCTCGAACGGTTCGAGGCGTAGGGTGGCGCTCATCGCCGGTCTCGCCGTCGCCCTCGTGGCGGTTTTCCTGGTGCTGGAGCCGGTGCTCCGTCCTTCCGCCGTTTCGCCGTTTCGCCGTTCCACCCTCGATGATGAAGACGACGACCCGACGCTTGTCCGCCGCGATACCGCTCTGGCTGCGCTCAAGGAGATCGAGTTCGACCAGGCAACCGGCAAGCTTTCCGACGACGACTACGAACGCTTGCGGGCCAAGTACACCACGGAGGCGCTCGACGCCCTCCGGGCGACGGACGCGGCGGCGCCGGAAGCTGGCCCGGCTCCGGACGCCGCTTCGGAGCCCCCCGGTGTCAACGGGGACGCTGTCGAGGCCCTCATCGCCTCAGCTAGGGCATCCTCGAAGTCCAAGGGCCGCAGGTTCTGCATCGAGTGCGGCAGCGTGCTCGAGGGGAGCGGCAAGTTCTGCGTGGGGTGTGGTACCCGCGTCGCAGCCTGAACCTCGAACCAACATATTCCGCCGGTCGTGCGTAGTTTTGGCGTCACCGGTAGAAAACGACCCCCATTCCGAGACCGACCGATGACCCGACGTCCGTTCGCCATCGCCATCCTGCTGTGCGCCGGCGCGATCAGCGCGGCGGCCGCGCAGAACCCGCGCACGCCGCCCACCCCGCAGAACCCGCCGGCAGGCCAGGTGCCGCAGGGCCAGGATCCCGGTCAGGGCGCGCGGCCGCCGCAGCAGGAAGTGCCCAAGCCGTACCGCGAGGTGATCACGGCCCAGGCGGTGACCGACTCGGGCGTCTTCATCGTCCACCGCATCGGCGACAAGCTCTATTACGAGATCCCCCGCGCGATGCTCGGCCGTGAGTTCCGGTTCGTGGCGGACCAGCGCGGCACGATCCGCGGCGTCGGGTACGCGGGCGAGCAGGTGAGCGCGCGCGTGGTGCGCTGGCAGCGACTCGGCAACCGCGTGTTCCTGCGGATGGTGTCGTACGCCATGCGGGCGGACAGCACGCTCCCGGTGAGCCGGGCGGTGAACCTGTCGAACCAGGCGCCGATCCTGATGAGCTTCGATGTCGCCGCCTGGAGCCCCGACGACAGCAACGCGGTCATAGAGGTCACGCGCCTGTTCACGACCGACGTGGCGGAGCTGAACCTGCGGCAGACGGGCGTGCGCGTCCGGCGCCTCGACCCGGCGCGGTCGGTGATCGAGCGGGCGCGGTCGTTTCCGATCAACGTCGAGGTCAGCGCGCTCCAGACGTTCGAAGTGGACTCGGTCCCAACGCCCACCTTCGGCCAGTTCGACCGGTCCATCAACTCGATCACGATGCTGATGAACTACTCGATGCTGCTGCTGCCGGACCGCCCGATGGCGGCGCGGCTGTGCGACAACCGCATCGGGTACTTCTCGGTGAACTACCAGGACTTCGGCGCCGACCGGCCGGTGGTGCCGACGCGCTGCTACATCACGCGCTGGCGCCTCGAGCCGGCGAACCCGGGCGCGGCGGTCTCGGACCCGGTGAAGCCGATCGTCTTCTTCATCGATCCCGCCACGCCCGAGAAGTGGGTACCGTGGCTGATCCGCGGCGTGCAGATGTGGGAGCCGGTGTTCCGCGCGGCGGGCTTCAGCAACGCGATCCAGGCGCGTCGGGCCCCGACATCGCAGGAAGACCCGGAGTTCGACCTCGACGACGCGCGGTTCTCGGCGATCCGCTGGCTGCCCAGCACGGTGGAGAACGCCTACGGCCCGCACCTCAACGACCCGCGGACCGGCGAGATCCTCCAATCGAACATCGGCTGGTACCAGAACATCACGTCGCTCCAGCAGGCCTGGTACTGGGTGCAGGCCGGTGCCGTGGACCCGCGCGCCCTGCGCCTGCCGTTCCCCGACTCGCTGATGGGCGAACTGGTGGCGTACGTCGCCGCCCACGAGGTCGGCCATACCCTCGGCCTGCCGCATAACCAGCTTTCCTCGGGGACCTACCCCGTGGATTCGCTCCGCAGCGCGACGTACACGCGGCAGAACGGCACCTCGTACTCCATCATGGATTACGCGCGCAACAACTACGTCGCCCAGCCGGGCGACAACGTCCAGCTCCAGCCCAAGATCGGGCCGTGGGACTACTACACGATTGGCTGGGGATACCGCCGCGTGCCAGGCGCCACCACGTCCGAGTCCGAGCGCAGCTTCCTCGACTCGCTGGCGCGGCTCCAGGACACCCACCCCGAGTATCGCTTCGGTAACCCCGACGGCATCGACCCGCGCACCCAGAGCGAGGCGCTGGGCGACGACCCGGTCCGCGCCACCGGCTACGGCCTCCAGAACATCCGCCGCCTCGTGCCGATGCTGATTCCGGCCACGACGACCGACCGGCTCGAGGACTATGACCTGCTCAACGACATGTACGGCCGGGTGATCGGCCAGTGGGCTCTGGAGATGAACCACGTCGCCGTCGTCGTCGGCGGCGTGTACCGGCACGAGAAGTATCCGAACCAGCAGGGCGTCATCCACACGCCCGTGCCGCGGGCGCAGCAGCAGGCGGCCGTGCGGTTCCTCCTCGACAACGCGTTCACGACACCGACGTACTTCTTCGACACCGAGATCCTGCGGCGCATCGAGCCGTCGGGGAACGTGGATCGCGTGCGGCAGCGGCACGTGGCCTTGCTCGCGACCATCCTCCAGGACGCGAGGCTTTCGCGACTGGTCGAGCAGGCGGCGTTCGCGACGCCCGCCACGCCGGCCTACACCGTCGCGGAACTGATCGGCGACGTGCGGCGAGGGCTGTACTCGGAGCTGGCCGCGGTGCGCCCCGCGGTGGACACGTACCGGCGCAATCTTCAGAGCGCCTTCGTGGACCAGATGGACCGGCTGATCAACACGCCGCTGGCGACGCCTTTGCCGCCCGGCTTCGGCGGTTTCCCGGGCTTCACGCCGCCGGCCCCGCGGCCCGCCGACGCGCGCGCCCTGGCACGCGCCGAACTGCGTGATCTGGACACTTCACTCCGCGCGGTCATCCTCCGCACCACGGACCGTACGACGAAGGCGCATTTCGAGGACTTGAGGGCGAGGATTGATCGGATTCTGAATCCGAGGTAGGGAAGAAGCGGGGGAGTCAGGGGAGTCAGGGGAGTTAGGGGAGTTAGGGGAGAAGGGCTCCGCCTACTCCCCCTACTCCCCCTACTCCCCTTTCTCACTCACTCCCCTTTTCTCTAAGCGAGCGTGAGCTCGACGTCATGAGCGTCCTCTGGGACCTCGGGTCCGGAACCGTTGCAGAGGTGCGCGAAGGGCTGATCGAACGCTCGGAGTTCGAGCCCGCCTATACGACGGTGCTCACGCTCCTCCGCACGCTCAAGGCCAAGGGCTGGGTCACGACGAAGAGCGAGGGCCGGGCGCACCGGTACTATCCGGCCGTCGATCGCGAACTCGCGCTGCTCGATGTTAGAACTCGAACTCCTCCATCCGCCGGAGCCCGATCTTGAGCGGGACCACCGTTGCCGCGACGCACACTGCCGCGGCGAGCACGAACGACCCCACCATGAGCGGCATCCCGGTGAGCGGCTCGCCGGTCTGCGCGGCCCGCAGATAGCGATAGACCGGCACCGACTCGATCACGATCACGACCGACAGCAGCGCGATGGTCGACATCATGAACACCAGCCCGCCGAAGCTCGTGGGGATCTGCGCCGCGTTCTCCGTTTCGAACTGCGGGTATAGCGCACCAAAAGCCAGCGCCATCGCGCTTATGGCGAGCGTGAGCAATAGTATCGTCCCCACCCCGACCGCCATCATGAACGGGCTGGCCTTGAGCAGAACGTTGGTGAAGATCGTGATCGCGAGGGCGAGCACCAGCAGCGGCGCAGTCCCCACCCAGTACTTGGCCCACAGCATGGAGCGCAGCTCCAGCGGGCTCGAGCGCAGCAGCCACATCTGGCGTCCCTCGAGGCTCACCGCCGGGAAGATGAAGCGTGCCGCGATTGACGAGAGCACGAATCCCGCCAGACCGAGGTTCAGGAACGACACCACCGAGACCAGGAAGAACGGCACCTGCTCGCCGCGGAACAGCGGGAGCGCCTTGATGTTGAAGAGATAGACGACGAGCAGGGCCGCGAGCAGGATGAGCTGGCTCCACTGCGTCGTGTCGCGAAAGAAGAGCCTGAGGTCCTTGAGCACGAATTCCCGCCGCGCCGCGCCCAACGGCCTCAGCGCCGCGCCGAGCGACCAGTTCCAGAAGCCGCCCCGCACGAACCGCTCCGCGCCCTCCTGAGCCTTGGTGAAGCCCGGGTGGTAAAGCCGGGAGTGCACCCACGCGCCTCCGATCGCGAAGACCGCGGCGGTGGACCAAAGCAGGTAGACCGGCAGCCAGTCCACCGGCCCCGCGAGGTAACTCATCACCGACTTCGTCACCCATTCGCTCGGGAGGAACGGCGAGGTCGGCGTCCGCAGCACCGCTATGAAGTCCAGCAGGTTCTGGAACCCCTCGGGCCGCGCCAGCTGCTCGGGCCGTACGATGCGGAAGATGAGAATGACGCCCGCCGCCGCGCCGAGCGCGATTATCGCCAGCAGGTCACGGGTGCGCCGGGCTGGAAAGACGTTCACCAGGATCATCGTGACGGTCGAACCCACGACCGCCGGCAGCACCAGGAACGGCACCAGCGCAAGCATCGCGAACGGCCCGAAGAGCCAGCCGCCCCGGTACGTGATCCCGTACGCCGCGAAGATCGGCACCGACATCAGCACTACCATCCATGAGCTGTGCACCAGCGTCTCGCCCAGCTTCGCGAAGTAGAGCCGCGTCCCTTCGACAGGCGAGGAGACCAGGAGGTCGAGGTCCTTGGCCAGGAAGAACGACGACAGCGCGGTGATGACGTTGGAGAGGAGCAGCACCGACACGAACGAGAGCAGCACCAGTGAGAGCAGCTTCGCGGCGAGCAGCGCGCCGATCTCCTCGACGCCACTGAAGTAGCGGAGCACCCGGAACAGCACGCCGAACACCGCGGCCCAGAAGATCAGGCCTACCGTCCCGAGGACCAGGAGCTTGCCGCGCCCGCCCGACTCCCGCTCCTGACGCATCCGCGTCATCACGGTGCGCCACTTGGGCAGGAGGACGTGGCCTAGGGTCGGCTGCTTCACGCCTCGAGGACCGCCTGGAGCTCCTTCGCCGCCGCGCCGCCGGTGAGGCGGAGGAAGAGGTCCTCGAGCCCCTCGTCGCCGGAAGCGTGCTGGCTCCGCAGCTCCGCCATCGTTCCCGCGGCCACGATCTTGCCGCCCTGTATGATCGCTATCCGGTCGCACAGCGCCTCGGCGATCTCGAGCGTGTGGGTGCTCATCAGGATCGTGCCGCCGCGGCTCACGAACCCGCGGAAGAGGTCCTTGAGCAGCCGCGCCGCGCGCGGGTCGAGTCCCACCATCGGCTCGTCCACCACGATAAGCTCGGGCCGGTGGATCAACGCCGAGGAGATGATGAGTTTCTGCCGCATCCCGTGCGAGTACGACTCGACCAGTTCGTTCTTCCAGGTGGACAGCTCGAACACGTCGAGCAGCTCGTCGACGCGCCGCTCCACGATCTGCCCGTCCTGGCCGTAGAGGCCGGCCACGAAGCGCAGGAACTCGGCGCCGGTGAGCTTCTCGTAGACGAACGGCCGGTCCGGGATGAATCCCAGCTTCGCCTTCGCGGCCATCGCATCGGTCTGGATGTCGTGCCCGCCGATGCTGATGCGGCCGCTGGTCGGGCGCAGGATCCCGGCGATCATGCGCAGCGTCGTCGTCTTCCCGGCGCCGTTGGGGCCCAGGAAGCCGTGCAGCGTCCCCTGCGGCACGTGGAGCGAGATGTCGTCCACCGCCGTGAAGGAGCCGTACTTCTTCGTCAGTTTCTCGATCGTGATCATGTGCCGGGTATCACCGTGAGCTGGAGCCTCCCGATCAGGCGGATCAACTCCACCTGCCGCGCGAGGCCGCCGTTGACGAACCGGAGGTGCGCCGCGTCGGCGGGAAACTGGTTGAAGGTGGGGTCCACCGCCGCCCACTGGCCGAGCCATACTTCCGGCCAGGCGTGATAGTAGAAGTGCCCGCGCAGGTACACGACCCCCGCCGCGGTCCGCGCCGGCAGGCCCAGCGCGCGCGCCAGCGCCACGTACAGCACGGTGTGCTCGTTACAGTCGCCGCTGCGGTTCTCCAGCACCTGGGCCGCGCTCGGCACGCTCACCGTGATCTTCTTCTCGAGGTTGTCGTAGACCCAATGGGTGAGCAACTCCGCGACCACGCCCGCGCGGCGCTCGCGCCCCACGATCCGGCGCGCCTGCGCCTGGATGCGAGGGTCGTCGGACTGGACGAGCGCTTCCGCGGCGAGCGCGGACGCCAGCGCCGGGTCGGACGCCGAGATGGGGAGCCTCGCGTCGAACCCCGTCGGCCGCGGACCGCCCGGCCCGTCGCCGAAGCCGGTTTCCCGGGTCACGATCAGCGTGTCCCCCGCGAGCCGTTGCCGCCCTCCGCCGAGATCGAAGCCCTGGAGCGTGACGTTGCCGAGCCGCACCCGCAACGTGGTCAGCGCCTCGGGAGCCAGCTCGAGGTTGGCGGCGATCGCGGTGGACTGGATTATGTCGCTGTTCTGCCCCGCCGCGACGCGCGCCGCGCCGCGGTTCCTCCGCCAGTTCTCGACCGCGAGTTCGAACGCCGTCCGCTCCATCCGGAACCCCACCGGCGAGACCGCGCGCACGATGCTACCCTGGTCGTCGATCCACGACTCCGTGATGATCCCGCCCGTTTCCTCGGCGACCTTCCAGGCGTGCACCGTGTCCTCGCGCGCCACCACCCACCGGCCCGTCGCAGGGTCTTTCAGCGCGCTGTCGGGGACTATGAGGGTGCTTTCCGCCTGCACCTGCACCGCGACCTCGCGTTCGGTGAACGCTATAGGGTCGAACATCCTGAGCCGGTACGTCCTGCCGATCCGCAGCTCGCCGCCGAAAGCGAGCTGGAGTGGGAGCATCGCGGGGAGGATGATGGGCCGCTCGAGTCGGATGCGCTGGCGGGACGGTCGCGAGCCACCTGCGTCGATCTCGAGCACCAGAACGCTGTCGCCCTCGACGCTGCCGCGGGCGATCATGCGGGCGGCCTCGGAATTGAGGCTTCCCTGGAACGACCGCACATGCAGCGCGCGCGTCAGCAGGATGTCCGTCGTCAGCTCCACCCGCTGGATGCTGCCCAGCGCCTCGATGTCGATTACCACCACGTCCTGCACGCGCACGCCCGGCGTTGTGGTGTCGCCTGGCGACGTCGGGCCGATCGTGTCAACGGTACTCGCGGCGTAGCCGATCGGTCCCCCGCCCATGGACAGCGTGTAGTAGCTAGCGCCCGGCCCCACCCGCGTGGCCGCCTCGGCCAGCCGGATGGTGGACGACTTGAAGTACTCGCGCTTCAGGAGGAGCCCGAGCCCCGCCAGCCAGGCGACGACGACCACCGCGGCGATGCGGGCTCGGTTCAGGCGGGGTCACCCGGCCCGATACGGGCCGCGAAGATGTCGCGCTCGGCGTCGCTGTTCACCACGATGAGTACAGTAGCGGGGTGGTCGGCGTTCCGCAGGTGCTCGCGGATCGAAGGGATGATCGCATCGGCTGACACTTCCGCCGACAGCGGCCCCTGGCCGAGTGCCGGGAACGCCAGGGTCTCGATCTGCCATTGCAGGGACTGCCAGAGCGTTGCGGCCACCGCGCTCCGTACGCCGTCCGCGGTCACGGTGGATTCGCTGGTCCCGATGACGGCGTGGATCACGAACTCGGTCGGGAGGTCGCCGGCCCTGGTAACCACCGCGGCGCCCACTCCGAACTCCCATTGCACGCGGCACTGATCCTGAAACCGCGGCCCTGCGGCCTCGTCGAGGCGGCGCAGGGCCGGGTTGATCGGCTCGAGCCTGGTGTTCGCGGGCCTCACCACCGCATCCGCGACGACGGACGCGAGGTCGCCCACGACCACGTGGATCACCTCCGGCCGACCTCCCGCGAGCGGCGGTACATCTGCGCGGCGTCGTCGGGACGGCCGAGCCGGTCGTACACGATGCCGAGCCCGTAGAGGGCGCGCGGGTTGTGGGGCTGGAGCTCGGCCGCGCGCTGGTAGGCCGCCATCGCCCCGTGCAGGTCGTCAACGTGGTTCAGCGCCTCGCCGAGGTAGAAGTGGGCGGCGCCCCGGCCCGGTTCGAGTTCGATCGCACGCCGAAGGTGCGGCACCGCCTCGGTCCAGAGGCCCTTCTTGGTCATCACTATGCCGAGGTTGAAGAGCGCCTCCGCCTGCGCCGGCTCGACCCGCAGCACGCGCTTCAGGTCGCGCTCGGCAGCCGCGAAGCGTCCCATCGCTCCCAGCAACCCGCCGCGATTGACGAGCAGCGTCGCGTTCTCCGCGTCGATGTCGAGCGCGCGGTCCAGCTCCGCCAGCGCACCCGCATGGTCGCCACCGGCGTCTAGCAGGAGCGCGAGGTTGTTGCGCGCGCCGATGTGCCCGGGATAGGTGGTGAGCAACTGGCGGTAGAGCGTCTTGGCCAGGGGAACGTCGCCGGCTTCCGCGGCCGCGCGCGCCTGCGCGTACGCGACTTCTGCCGGGTCCGGCTCGGGCTCCGCAATCGGCTCGGGCTCGGGTTCGCTCTGCGGAGCGGCCTCATCCTCGACCGGAGCCGTCACGATCTCCAGCCCGAAGTCCGCCGCCGGCACGGGCTCCAGCACCAGTTGCGCCGGGTCGTCGGACTCGATCACCGCCGCGTCCACTTCTCCGGGCTCTTCCAACGCCAGCGCGGGCCCCGCGATCTGTTCCCACGGCTGGAGGCCTTCCAGCGGGAGGACCGGTGCGACCACGTCGTTGCTCCACTCGCTCTGCGCGGCCCTAGGCACGTTGGTGGGCGCCAGCGTATCGACCGCCTCCGCCTCCGCCTCCGCCTGCGAGTCCGAGCCCAGCGTGTCCACGTGCCACTGCCGCCTTCTCGAACGACCCATGCCCCTCACTCCTTCGCGCTACCAGGTAGGGTGAATCGGATGTGTCAAGGTTCACAGGGTCAAGGCGTTGCGAAGCGAACGGGGAAAATGCGGGTTGAAGGCGCGGGCCGCAAGAGTCGGCTCAGGTCTCCCCGAGGTCCATATCGATCTGGGTGATTCCACGGGCGGGGGTACCGGGTCGCTTGGTACGGCGCGGCGGCTCCGTCCACCCCGCGAGCCCCAGCACGTCGGAAGTACGGCGGTTCACGGTGTCAGCCTGATCCCCTTCGTCCGCGACGCTTGCCGCCAAGTCAAGCCAGGAAAGAGCTTCCTCGAAACCGTACCGGCGTACCGCCTCCTCGCTCGCGAGCAACGCGTGACGCCAGGCCAGCGCCCGCTCGCCGCCGCGCGCGGCGTGACGAGCCACCTCGCCGGCGATCTCGCCCAGTTCGGCCGGCGCTGCGATCGCCTCGAGCGAGAGCGCGATCGCGCGATGGATCTCGCGCCGGCGCGGCGCGCTCAGTCCTTCACGCACCACGTCCGCGATGACCGGGTGCGCGCACCGGTACACGCCGCCGTCCTCGGCCAGGAGCAGCCGCTCGACCAGCGCGTCGCCTCGGAGCGCCGCTTGGAGCCGGGAGATGCCGTGCACGTGGGAGAGCAGCGGCGCGCGGCACCCCGACGCGGAAACCGCGGTCGTCGCCAGCAGGTCCCGCAGGTCGTAGGGCAGCCGAGTCACCCGCTCCGCGATGGCGTCGCGCACCGTCGGCGGCATGGGCAGGAGCTCCGACTGTCCCGCGCTGCCCACACCCGACGCGGTCCATTCGCCGGTGGCGTCGTCCACCGCCAGTAGTCCCTGCGTGAAGAGCGTCTTGAGCAGCTCGATCGCGTGGAACGGATTGCCGTCCGTCACCTCGTGGATGCGCGTGGCGAACCGCCGGCCGCCGGTGGGGGACCGGATCTTCCCCAGTTCGCGGATGAGTTGCCAGATCTCGTCCAACGACAGCGGCGTCACGTCCACCACCGTCGCCATCCCGCGGGCGCGCAGGGAGCGGCACAGGCGCGCCGCCGGGAGGTCGCGCTCCAACTCGCCCAGTCTCACCGTCGCGACCAGCGCGGAGGCCGCGCCCTCGAGACGGCGCGACAGGAAATGGAGGAGCGCGCACGACTCGCCGTCGCACCACTGGAGGTCGTCAATGAGCAGGATGGTCGGGCGCTCGGAGGCGAGGGCGAGGACGACTTGCGCCACGCCCTCGAAGAGTCGCCACCGCTCGGCGGCGTCCGTGGGCACCGGCGGCTCGGGGAGCGCCGGGAAGCGGCGCCGCAGCTCCGGCAGCAGCCGCGTCACTTCGGTCAGCCACTCGGGCGCGGTGCCGCTCAGCCCGGGCGCCTCCAGTGCCTCGCGCAGCGCCTCCGCGATGGGCCCGTACGGGATCCCTGCCTTCGGGTCGTAGCCCCGGCCGCGCAGCACGGTGGCGCCTTCCGCGCGCGTCCAGCGCGCGAAGTCCTCCGCGAGACGCGTCTTGCCGACACCGACCTCCCCTTCGATCAGGACGGTGCGTCCCGAGCCGCCGGATACCGTCTTCCACGCCTGAGTGAGCAGGGCCCACTGGCGCTCGCGCCCGATGAGAGCTGCCTGGAACGTCGGAGTGTGAGCCTCGGAGTCATCGAGGGGCGCGCGGCGCTGGTCCGCGTCGAGGTCGGCCTCGATCCGGTGCGCGAGGGCGAGCAGCGCGTCGGAAGGCGGCGTCCGCAGCTCGCGGGCGAGGCGGTCGCGGTACTCGGCCAGCCGGGCGAGTGCGGCCGATCGATCGCCCAGCACGTAGAGCGCCTCCACCGCTACCCGGGTCGCCTCGTCGGACAGCGGATCCACCCCGAGCCAGCGCTCCGCGATCTCCACCGCCTCGCGCCAGTGCGAGCGGGTCATGGCCTCGCGTGCCGCCGCGCGCAGCAGCTGTTCGAAGCGACGCATCAGCGTCTGCCGCGTGGAGGCCAGCCATTCCTCGAACGCGGGCGCGTGATGGATCGAGAATCCGCTCATGAACCGGGGCACGTCGAAGCGGAGGGCTTCGGAGGGGCGTTGTCCAGCGGCCTCGAGGAATGCCTGGACGTCGCAATCCACGCGGTCAACCAGCTCGACCTTCTGGCGGTCTATGTGGACCGCGTTGCCGGCCACGGCGCGGAGCTGCTTCAGTGCCTGGCGCAGCGAGACCCGGGCGGCGTAGTCCGGCGACTCGCCCCATAGCAGCGTCGCCAGCTCTTCGCGCGAGTGGGGGCCGGCCTCCAGGGTGAGATACGCCAGGAGCGCGAGGGTCTTGGACGCCAGACTGCCTGACGCGGAAGCATCACCCCGCGGCGGCCCTACCGACGGCGGGCCCAACAGACTGATCGCAATGCCGGGCACTTACCTCGCCTGGGCTTGGGAGAGGGGGGATAAGCTACCCCCAAATCACGGCCCGGCAAGTCGCCTTTCACGCCGGTTTCACGGTGGGGTCGTAGGTTGCCCAGCAGTTGATTCGGCGGTTCCCCGTACCACACCATCACCCAGTTGGAGGTTATCATGGCCAGCAAGACGCCGTTCCGGATGAACCTGACCCCCGAGCAGCAGGCCGCGGTCCGCAAGGCCACCGGGAAGAACGCGGAGGCCCTCGAGCTGTCGGTCGAAGAGCTGGAAGAGCGCATCGCCCCGTCGGGCGTGCTCCCCTCGGACGAGTAACCCCGCAGTCTTCATCCTCACTTGGGGGCGCCCGTAGCAGCGGGCGCCCCCTTGGCGTTGGTCCGACTTTTCCGCTCGCCATCTTGACACCCCCGGGTTTTGCGAGCCTTTTGCCCGGATGGACGACGAGCAGGACCTGACCTCCGCCCCAACGGAAGACCTTCGCGACGAGCTCGAGCGGCTTCGCCTGCTCCATGCCATCAGCATGGAGTTCACGGCTTCGCTTGACTTCGACACGCTCCTTCCCAAGGTCTTCGACCGCGTCCTGACGGCGCTGGGCGCCCAGGGCGGGTCCATCTGGATCGCCGAGGGCGACGTGCTGCGGTGCAAGCTGGCGATGGGGAGCGCGAGCCAGAAGCTGGTTGACACCACGGTGCCGATCGGCAGCGGTTTCGTGGGCGACGTGGCGCGCAAGCAGCGCAGCACCATCGTCTCGAACGCGATGCAGGATCCCCGATTCGAGATGCAGTCCTCCCGGATGAGCGGCTTCATCACGACCACGCTGCTGGCGACGCCGATGGTGGTCGAAGGTGTGACGGTCGGTTCCATCCAGGTCACCAACAAGGTCACGGACGAGGGCATCTTCACGGACCGCGACCGCGAGCTGCTGGAAGGGCTCGCCTCGGGCGCCGCCGTGGCCCTGCGCAACGCGCAGCTTCACGGGGCGGAGAAGCGTGCGCGCGACCTGGCGACGCTGCTCGAGATCAGCCGCGAGATCACTTCGACGCTCGACATGGACCGGCTGCTCCAGTCGGTAGTGAACCTCGCGGGGCGCGCCCTCACGTTCGAGCAGGCCGCCATCGGCCTCTATCAGAAGGGGAAGTGCGAGATCCGCGCCATCGCCGGCGAGGAGCAGGTGGACGAGGAGAACGAGCGCACCAAGCGGCTGGCCATGTGGGGAGAGTGGGTGGCGCGGCGCGGCGAGGCGTTCTACCTGTCCGACCGGGACGCGCCGGGGAGCGACTCGGAGGCAGCGTTCGTCGAGGCGTTCGGCGCGGACCTGGACAGCGAAGCGCTCAAGAGCGGCCTCTACCTGCCGCTCAAGGACGAGCAAGGCACGCTCGGCGTGCTGATGTTCGAGTCCTCGCAGCCGGACTTCGTCTCGCCCACGCAACGAGAACTGGCCGAGATCCTGGCGAACCAGGTCACCGTCTCGCTCCGCAACGCCGAGCTGTACAACCAGGTACCGCTGGTGGACGCGCTCGGAGCACTTGCCGCGAAGAAGCGCGCGCTGATGGCGATGCCTCGCCGCCGCGTTCAGCTGTACGCGACCGCGGTCGTTGCGGGTGTGGTGCTGCTCACCCTGGTGCGCTGGCCGTTCCGGGTGAAGGCCGCCGACCCGGTCTTCCGGGCGTCGATGTATGCCGAGGCGCGGACGCTGGTTCCTGGGGTGATCGAGCGGACCTTCGTTCGCGAGGGATCGGAGGTGACCCGCGGCGCCCCGCTGGCACACCTGCGCGACGCCGAGTTCCGCGCCGAGCGCGAAGCGGCGGCTGCCGCGGCTGCAGTGGCTGACCGGATCGCGGCCACGGCCGAAAGCCGCGGCAACGCCGCGGAGGCGCAAATGCAGCGGGCGCGCGTGGCATCTCTCCGGCGGGAGGTCACCTTGCTCGACGAGCAGATCGCCGCGACCACGGTTCGGGCCCCGGTGTCCGGCATCGTGCTCACGCCGAGGCCCGAGGAGCGGATGGGCGCGCATCTCGACGCGGGCGATCTCGTGGTCGCGCTCGGGCGCACCGATTCGCTCGAGCTCGAGTTCGGCGTAGCGCAGCAGGAGATAGGTCGCGTGGCGAAGGGTCAGCCGGTGGTCGTGCGCGTGGACGCGGTCCCGCAGCGGACCTTCGAGGGACTGGTGTCGTTCATCGGCCAGGTGCCGGCCGATGGCGGAAGGTCGGTGCGCTTTCCCGTACGCGCCGTGCTCGCGAACCCCGAGGGGATGCTGAGGCCGGGCATGGCGGCGCACGCCAAGGTGCTGACGGGAAGGATGTCCGTGGCCGGCCGAGTGCTGCGGGGCCCGGTACGGTGGCTGCGACTCCTCTGGTGGAGGTTATGGGCTTGAAACAGACGCGAGGACGCACAGACGGACAGACGCACGTGGCCTTCGGGGTGGTCGGGCTGGGTCTTGGCGTTCCGCTCCTGGCGCTGGCGGGGTGCGGGGGCAAGGCGGAGTCGGCGTCCTCGGGCTCACCGGCCGCGCAGCAGGTCCTCTACACAGCAGACACGGCGACGGTCGCCTCGCCGCTCAGCCTGCCCGCCCAGCTCTACGTCGAGCACGACACCTGGATGTACGCCCGCACCGCGGGCATCGTCGAGTCGCTGTACGTGGACCTCGGCTCGAGCGTGCGCGCCGGCGATCTGCTGGCCCAGCTCGAGCGGGCCGACCAGACGATCGCCGCGCAGCAGGCGGAGGTGGCGTTCGAGAGCGCGCGGCGCGAGGTGGAGCGGCAGCGCTCGCTCGCCATGTCGCGGCTGGTCGCCGTGGCGGACTCGGAACGCGCCGAGTTGGAGTTCCGGCGTGCCGAGCTGGGGCGGCAGCAGGCGCGCCGCGACCTCGAGCTGACGCGGGTCACGGCGCCGTTCGCGGGCGTCGTCTCGGCGAAGACGATCCGGCCGGGCAAGCTGGTGGCGCCCGGGGACTCGCTCTTCCGCGTGACGGCGCTCGCGCCGCTGAGAGTGGCCGTGCACGTGCCCGAGAGCGACGCCCGCGGGATCGGCGTGGGCGCGGGCGGGTTGGTCGTCGGGCTCGACGGGGGGGGCGCCCGCGCGACGGTGATCCGCGCCTCTCCCAACATCGACGCGGCAAGCGGCACGCGCGAGTTGATCCTGGAGCTCGCCCCCGGCTCGACAATGCGGCCCGGCGCCAGCGTGACGGTGCGCCTCGGCGCCGAGCGACGCCACGTCGTGGTGGTCCCCGGCGCCGCCGTCGCCGACTCCGGCTACGTGCTGGTGTGGGAGGACGGACGCACCGCGCTGCGCGCCGTCACGCTCGGCGCGCGGCTCCCCGATGGGCGGGTCGAGGTGGTGAGCGGCCTCGCGTGGGGGGAGCGGCTGGCGCAGCCGCGATGAAGCCGCCCCGGCTCCGCGACGACCTCACGATCGTCGAGCAGACGTATCGCGGCGAGCAGAGCTTCATCGTCAAGGAGCACGCCACCCACAAGTATTTCCGCTTCAAGCTCCTCGAGATCATGGTGATGCAGCAGTTCGACGGCGAGAAGTCGTATGCCCAGGTCGCCGCCGCGCTCGCCGAGGAGGGCCTCCCCTTCAAGGCCTCAGCCGTGGAGAGCTTCGCGAAGAAGCTCAATTCGATGGGGCTGTTGGAGCGCACGGTTCACGAGCGATCGGTGCTGCTGATGGAGCGCCTGCGCGCGGAGCGCAACCGCCGCGTCAAGCGGACTCATTACCAGGGCAGCATCCTGCGCATGCGCTTCTCGGTGGGGGACCCCAACGACTTCTTCGACAAGTGGACGCCGCGGCTCGGGTTCTTCTTCTCCAAACCGTTCCTGGCGATGTCGGTCGTGCTGTTCGCGGTCTACGCGGTGCTCGTGGTGGTGGAATGGCCGCTGGTGATGGAGGTGATCCGCACGTTCTACACGCCGAGCCAGTACTCGGTCCGATTCTTCGTCGTGTTCTGGTTCACGGCGGTGACGGTGATCGTGATCCACGAGCTGGGCCACGGGTTCACCTGCAAGTATTTCGGCGGCGAGGTGCACGAGATGGGGGCGATGATCATCTACGGCAACCCCGCGTTCTACTGTAACGTGAACGACGCGTGGACCTTCCCCGAGTTGAAGGCGAGGCTGTGGGTGACGGCCGCGGGCTCGTGGATCCAGATGGTGGTGGCCTCGCTCGCGGCGATCGCGCTGTGGGCGGTTCAGCCCGGCACCGTGATCTCCCAGATCGCCGCGGTCGCCGTTCTCATCGGCGGCGTCACGACGGTCCTGGCGAACGCCAATCCGCTGATCCCGATGGACGGCTACTACGCGCTGAGCGACTACCTCGAGATCCCGAACATGCGCCAGCGCGCCCTCGGTTACATCGGGTTTCTGATCCGGCGCCACCTGATCAGGATGTCGGTGCCGGAGCCGCAGGTGGACGAGCGCGAGCGCCGCGTCTTCCTCATCTATGGCGCCCTGGCGTTGTTGTACACGACCGCGATCCTGACGTTGCTGGTCGGGCGCCTCTTCGGATGGGTGAGCGCCGCCTTCGGAGCGTTAGGCGCGGTGGCCTTCGTGCTGTTCATCTGGTCCGTCCTCAAGGGTGCGGTGCGCAACTGGGCGCAGGCCGTCTTCACGTCCTTCCGCGAGCACCGCAGCTTCTGGACCTCGAGGACGGTGTGGAGAAGGAGCGCGGCCCTGGCCGGCGGGATCGCCCTGCTGGGGATGCTCGTTCCGGTGCCGATCAGGGTGGGCGGCGTCTTCACGACAGGCTCGCCGCTCCAGATCGCGCTCACCGCGGCGGACGACGCCGTGCTCGCGCGGGTGATCGCCGCGGAAGGGACGCGGGTGCCCGCCGGCGCCCCGATCCTGGTGCTGAGGGACTTCGGGCTGGAGCGCGCAGTGCTTGCGGTCGAGCGGGCGGCCGACTCGCTCGCGGCGCGGGAAGTGGACGCGCGCTCCCGTGGGGCGGCGTCCGATGTCGCGCGCCTTGCGGCCGCGCGGGAGGAAGTCTCCGCGACGCTGGCGGCGCTCCGGGGAAGGCTGGAGCAGCTCACGTTCCGCTCTCCGGTCGCCGCAGTCGTCGTCACCCCACGCCTCGAGGAGCTCGTGGGCCGGAGGTTCGAGCGCGGCGACACGGTGGTGCGATTGCTGGGCAACCCGGACTCGCTGGAATTGCGCGTGGCGCTCGACCGGGCCGGCGCGACGCTCGTCCGGCCCGGACAGACCGCGCGCGTCGTCCCCTACTCCGACGTCGGCGCGGCGGCGAGCTTTCCGGTGGCGACGGTCTCCGCGGCGGCGGCGGGCGACTCCTCACAAGGGCAGTTCCAAGCCCGGGTGATCGTGGCGGCGGGGCGCGCCTACCGACCCGGCGTCACCGGCGAGGCGGAGGTCACCATCCGGTGGACGAATGGGTTCGGCGCCCTGTGGTGGGCGGTTCGGAAGCGGGTCAGGAGCGACCTGCTGCTGTGACCGAAACCACCGAGCCGATGGTCGCGGCCGATGGCTGACCGGCGCTTCACCGACCGCGGCGGCCGGCGCTGGGAGATCCGGGTGAGAGGTCGCGGCGAGTGGACGTTCGAGCCGGTCGAGGACAACCCCGGCCCCGCTCGCGCCGCCATGCCGCCGGGTTACGAGTCCGATCCGTTCGAGCTCAGCGTCGAGGAGATCCAGGCGCTGCTGGACGCCGCGCCGGCGCCGCGACAGCTTCCGAAGTCGTCGCCATTCCTCGATTGAGGGCATTGCCATGACCTTGCCGATGCGCGTCAGGTTGACCGCGATTCTCATCGTCGCCGCTGCGACCGCGACCGCCGCGCCGCTCGCCGGGCAGACGCTGCGGCTCGGCACCATCGACTTCCCCACCTCGGGCATGCCGGCGGCGCAGCCGTCCTTCGTCACGGGAGTGATGTACCTGCATAGTTTCGAGTACGAGGCTGCCGTGCGGGCATTCCGCGAAGCCGAACGGCTCGATCCGGACTACGCCATGGCGTACTGGGGCGAAGCGATGACGTACACGCACCCGGTGTGGAACCAGCAGGATCGCGATGCTGCCCGCGCCGCCCTCGCGCGCCTGGCGCCCACGGCCGCGGCGCGCCGCGCGAAAGCACGGACCCCCCGGGAGCAGGCCTACCTCGACGCGGTGGAAGTGCTGTACGGCGAGGGGCCGAAGCCGCACCGCGACACCGCGTACGCGTCGGCGATGGAGCGGCTCGCCACCGCGAACCCCGGCGACCTCGAGGCGCAGGCGTTCTACGCGCTCTCGCTGCTGGGCCTGAACCAGGGTGTGCGCGACGTGCCGACCTACCTGCGCGCCGCGGCGATCGCCGAGGCGGTCTTCCGGGCGAATCCCGATCACCCCGGTGCCGCCCACTACATCATCCACGCCTTTGACGACCCGACCCATGCTCCGCTCGGGCTCCATGCGGCGCGCGCCTACGTGGGCATCGCGCCGGGCGCCGCTCACGCCCAGCACATGACGACTCACATCTTCCTCGCGATGGGGATGTGGGACGATGTCGCTTCCCAGAACGAGATCGCCGCCGGTGCGGACCGCTCCCGGTGGATGCCCGGGCACTACACGACGTGGCTCGGCTACGCCTACCTCCAGCAGGGCCGGTACGCGGAAGCGCGCCGCCTGCTCGAGACGCTTGCCAACCACTCGGGGCGGGGCCGCCAGCGGGGTATTCTCGCGAGCCTCCAGGCGCGATTCGTCATCGATGCCGAGCAGTGGGATGGTCCCGAGGCAATGGGACTGGCCGCGGGTGCGGGCGCGCCGGGCGAGGACGGGTACGAGTACGCGACGTTCGTCGCTGGGCTGGCGGCGCTCCGGCGCGGCGACCGCGCCGCGGCCGAGCGGGCACTCGCCGCACTGACCGGCGCACCCGGGAACGCCGGCGCGACCGCGCGCGTCGGCGACACCGGCGACCGGGTCGTCCCCGTCATTCTCGAGCAGGAGTTGCGGGCCCAACTGCGAGTCGGCGCCGGCGCGACGGAGGAGGCGCTCGCCCTGCTGCGCGCCGCCACCGCGCTCGAAGACGGCATGCCGTTCGAGTTCGGGCCGCCGGTGGTCGTGAAGCCCGCGCACGAGATGCTCGGCGAAATCCTGCTCGAGATCGGGCGCCCGCGGGAAGCCGAGGCCGAGTTCCAGCGGGCCTTAGCGCTGGCGCCGAAGCGGGCGCTGTCCCTTCGCGGGCTCGCCCGCGCGGCGGCTGCGGCGGGAGACACGGCGACGGCCGCGCGCGCCTCGAGCATGCTAAGGGAAGTCTGGCACCGAGCGGACCCTGGGCCGCGGCGTTAGGCGCCTCCCCGTTCTGAGCGGGCTCTGCGACAGCGCGATCAGTGCGCCGAGGCGGCCCCCGCCGATGGCCGCGGTGAAGCGGCCCGCACCGCCCGCACCTGGTCCGGCGTCACGACCGCCCCGGAATTCCCCCACTGGCTGAAGACGTACGTCAGCGCGTTCGCCACGTTGTCGTCCGTCAGCGCCTGCGCCGGCATCACGCTGTTGAACGTGGCGCCGTTGACCGTCATGGGACCGGTCATGCCGTTGAGCACGATGCCGATGGCGCGCCGGAAGTCGGCGTTCAGGTAGTCCGACCGCGCGAGCGGCGGGAACGCGCCGGGGATGCCGCGCCCGTCCGGCTGGTGGCACGGCGCGCAGTTCTGCTCGAAGACGCGCCGCCCGAACGCGATCTGCTCGGCGGTGGTCCGCGCGCGCGGCTCCTCGACGGCGGGCACCGGCACGCTCTGCACGGCGCCGCCCTCCGGATGGTAGATGCCTTCCGCGATGCGGCCGGAATAGATACTGGAGTCCTGCGCCCCGGCAACCTTCAGCATGCCCAGCGCGCCCTTGTTGAAGGCGCGGAAGATGGAGTGGTCCACGAGGATGAAAGTGCCCGGCACTTGAAGCCGGAAGTCCACGATGGCCGCGCCGCCCGCCGGAATGAGCGTCGTCTGGATGTTCCGGTTGGCCTCGGAACCCGCTTCCTGGTAGACGCGGTCGAAGATCTCGCCGATGACGTGGAACGAGGAGATGAGGTTCGGGCCGCCGTTGCCCACGAAGAGCCGGATGGTTTCTCCGACGTTGGCCGTCAGGGCGTGATCGCCCGTGAGCGACCCGACCGCCCCGTTGAACACCACATAGTTCGGATGCTCGGCGATCGCCTGGCGCATGTCGAACGGCTGGTGGCCGGCCACGCCGTACGGGTCGCGAGTGTAGACCTCGCCCTGCATGACGTAGTACTCGCGGTCCACCTGCGGCAGGCCCTCCTTCGGCTCGACGAGGATCAGGCCGTACATCCCGTTGGCGATGTGCATGCCGACGGGCGCGGTGGCGCAGTGGTAGACGTAGAGGCCGGGATTGAGCGCGCGGAACGCGAAGGCCGCGCTCTGGCCGGGCGCCACGAACGACGACGACGCGCCGCCCCCGGGACCGGTGACGGCGTGCAGGTCGATGTTGTGCGGGTTGTGGCTGCCGGGGTGGTTGGCGAGGTGGAACTCGACCAGGTCGCCCTCGCGCACCCGGATGAAGGACCCCGGCACCGACCCACCGAATGTCCAGAACGTGTACTCGACCCCATCGGCGAGCCGGCCCGTGACCTCCTTCGTCTCCAGGTTCACGATCACCTTGGTCGCGTGGCGTCGCGTAATGGGCACCGGCACCTCCGGTGCCCGCGTCAAGACCGCGGTCTCCTCGCCCTGGATGCGGTCCGTGGCGCACCCTCCGGCGACCGTCGCTACACTCATCAGCACCGCACTCCCGGCCCATCGAAGGAAGATCGAAGCGTTCTTCACACTGCCTCCATGCAAGGTGTACTGTTTGGTTATCCGAAGATCGCCCAATTGATTGAAGGAATCGTGAAGAAAACTTGAAGGTGGTGTCACGGCCTTCCGCCTATTTCCACACTTTCAGACAATAGCTCCCGGCGGTGGGGGCGCAAGTCAGCCCGCTTCGTTTCGCCAGCCTCTAGCAGCCTCGCCCGCCGCGCTCCATCTTAGTTCTATCCATGCCTGACACCGCCCGCCTCTCGACAGCCCTGGCCGATCGTTACCGCATCGAGCGCGAGCTCGGTGCCGGTGGAATGGCCACGGTGTACCTGGCGAAGGACCTCAAGCACGACCGCGAGGTGGCGCTCAAGGTCCTGCGCCCCGAGCTGGCCGCCATCCTGGGCGGTGATCGGTTCCTCAACGAGATCAAGATCACGGCGCGGCTCGACCATCCCCACATCCTCACGCTCATCGACTCCGGCGCCGCCGAGGGCTTTCTGTACTACGTGCTGCCCTACGTGCGCGGCGAGTCGCTGCGCGACAAGCTTGACCGTGACAAGCAACTCGGCATTGACGAGGCGCTGGCGATCGCCAAGCAGGTGGCCGGCGCGCTGGACTACGCCCACCGCCAGGGCGTGATCCACCGCGACATCAAGCCGGAGAACATCCTCCTCCAGGAGGGTGAGGCGATGCTGGCCGACTTCGGCATCGCGCTCGCCGTGAAGGAGGCCGGCGGGAACCGGCTGACCGAGACCGGCCTCTCGCTGGGCACGCCGCAGTACATGAGCCCCGAGCAGGCGACGGGCGACCGCACGCTCGACGCTCGCAGCGACGTGTACTCGCTGGCCGCGGTGCTGTACGAGATGCTGGCGGGCGAGCCGCCGGTCACGGGGCCGACGGCACAGGCGATGATCGCGAAGCTCATGACCGAGCGGCCGGTGCGCCTGCGCGTGGTGCGCGACACGGTGCCCGAAGGGATTGACAGCGCCGTGGCGAAAGCGCTGGCCAAGACGCCCGCCGATCGGTTCGCCAGCGCGGCCGAGCTGGCGGACGCGCTCGCTCACGCGGCGGAAGCGCCGGCGGCCCCGCGCCAGATGCAGCGATGGCTCGCGGGCGCCGTGGTGGCGGCGGTGCTCCTCGTGCTCGGCGCGGCCGGCTGGCTCATGATGCGGCGCGGCCCGGCGCGGCCCGGCGCGTTCACGGCGCAGCTGGTGCAGCTGACCACCGACGGCAATGCCCGCCTCCCAGCGCTCTCGCCTGACGGAACCCGCCTTGCTTACGTGTCGCGCGACTGTGACTCCCTCGAAAGATGTACCGAGCGGCTCATCGTCA
>JAUYOW010000114.1 GCA_030697825.1 Gemmatimonadales bacterium
GCACCGGCTGCCGAACTACCTCGTCCAGACGGTGAAAACGAGTACCAACGCCGGCGGCGGCCTCGACATCATCGTCACGGAGTTCGACCTGTCGGACCGGCCGCTGTACGTGGGCGCCACGTGCCGGGCGGGCGCGGTCACGGCGTGCGACAGCGTGCTGGCGGTGTACTCGACGACGCCGACGCCGGCGCAGCCGCAGCCGTTCACCAACCGCGGCTACGTGGCGTGGGAGAACCTGCGGTCGCCGGCCTCGGCGCCGAGCGGCCACTTCTTCTACGAACTCGCCCTCGCGCCCGGCGGCGGCGTCGACTCGCTCCAGGTCATCGCGGTGCGCGACACGGCGCCGGGCCAGGCGCGCAGCGACACCATCTCGGGCGCCTCGGCCGGCCTCGGCGTGCGCCTGAGCGAGCTCGCGTTCCAGGATTCGACGTTCATCCGCAACTCGGGCGACTTCAATCACGTGCTCATCGGCGAGGGGGGCCTCGACCAGGGCTTCGCCCGGGCGCTCACGTTCGACGCGCGCGCCGGCGTCTCCACGCGCACCGGCACGTCGTGCGCCTCGTTCGTCGGGGCCAACTTCAAGTGCACTGCGATCATCGACAACGGCGTCTCGGAGGGCCACTTCGTCCGCGACTTCCTGGTCAATCGCGCCTCGCGCGTCACGTCCATCGCGACGAACTTCAACGGCCGTACCAACCTGGTGCGCGCGGACTCGATCTACGCCTTCGACTTCACGCTGCGCCAGACGGGGCTGATGCAGATCGGCGGGACGAACCCGGGGATGGACTTCCCGCGGGAGAACAACTTCGACGCGGCCACCCGCGGCACCGGCGGCTTCGGCGGAGCGGGCAACCCTGACAACCGCTTGGTGTTCACGGCGCGGCCGGACGCCAACATCGAGGTCTTCGACACCTGGTTCTACGGGAACGTGTCCACGATCCCGATCCGCGACCCGATCGTCGGGCCGATCCGTGTGGCGACCAACCCGATCACGGGCCAGCGGATCCTGGTCGGCGTCACGGCGAACGGCATCGTGACGGTGCGGCTGCCGAGCATCAGCAACATCTTCCCGGCGCCGCCGCCGCTTAGGGCCGCGACGGGCTCGCGCTAGCGCCGCCGCCGGTACAGAATTCGGGGGAGACGACCGAGCCCGGCCACCATGGTCGGGCTCGTGCACTCTGGGGGACGACACCACCGACATGATCCGCTTCACCACCGCCGGCGAATCGCACGGCCGAGCCCTGGTCGCCATCGTCGAGGGCGTGCCGGCGGGGCTCCCGCTCGCGGCGGCGGACGTCAATCGCGACCTGGCCCGGCGCATGAAGGGCTACGGGCGCGGAGCGCGCATGAAGATCGAGGCGGACGAGGCGCAGCTCATCTCGGGCGTCCGCGCCGGCGAGACGCTGGGCTCCCCCATCGCCCTCCTGATCGAGAACCGCGACTGGGCCAACTGGGAGGACGTGATGAGTCCCGGCGCGCAGGACGAGCCGCCGCGCCGGAAGCTCACCCGACCCCGGCCCGGCCACGCCGACCTCGCCGGCGCGCTCAAGTACGACCGGACCGACGCCCGCGACGTGCTGGAGCGCGCCTCGGCGCGAGAGACGGCCGCACGCGTGGCGGCCGGCGCAGTCTGTCGCGCCCTCCTCGCGACCTTCGGTGTGGAGATCGGGAGCCACGTCGTCTCGCTCGGTGGCGTCACCGCAAGGTACCGCTCCCCGCTCCCGGCTCCCCTCAACGACGTCTCCGACCTCTCCCCGGTCCGCTGCCTCGACCCGGACGCCGAGAAGGAGATGATGGCCCGCATCGACGCCGCCAAGGAGGCCGGTGACACGCTGGGCGGCGTTGCGGAGGTGGTGGCGCGCGGGGTCGTGGTGGGCCTGGGCAGTCACGTCTCCTGGGACCGGAAGCTCGACGGACGCCTCGCCCGCGCTCTGATGTCCATTCCCGCGGTGAAGGGTGTCGAGATCGGCCTGGGTTTCGGCGCCTCCCGGGTGCCGGGCTCGGAGGCGCACGACGAGATCGACCGGGCGGCGGAGGGTGAGGGCCGGGTGGCGGGCGGCTTCGCGCGGCGCAGCAACCGAGCGGGCGGGCTCGAGGGAGGGATCACGACGGGGGAGCCGCTCGTGCTCCGCGCCGGGATGAAGCCCATCTCCACCCTGATGAGCCCGCTCGCGTCGGTGGACCTCTCTACCGGCCGCGCGGCCAAGGCTCAGAGCGAGCGGTCCGACGTGACCGCGGTCCCGGCGATGGGCGTGATCGCGGAAGCGATGACCGCCATCGTGCTGGCCGGCGCCTGGGTCGAGAAGTTCGGCGGTGATTCGCTCACGGAGATGCGCCGCAACTACGATTCATACCTGGCGCGCCTGGAAGCGCGCCGGGCGGCCTGGGAGCCGCTTGGATAAGAGACACGTGGTCCTGGTTGGCCTGCCGGGATCTGGCAAGTCCACCGTGGGTCGGCTGGCGGCCGTGATGCTGGGCGCCGGGTGGGTGGACCTGGACATCCTGATAGAGAATGGCGCCGGGAAGAGCATCGCGCGCATCTTCGCGGAGGACGGCGAGCCGTCGTTCCGCGCCCTGGAGGCCGAGCTGGGGGATGGGGTGCTGGCGGGCGAGCCGGTGGTATTCTCGCCCGGCGGTGGCTTCATCTCCGACCCCGAGCGTCGCGCTCTGGTGCTGGAGCGAGGGCTCGCGATTTACCTCGAGACGTCTCCCGCCGTGGCGGCTTCGCGGGTCGGTGACGCGAAGCACCGGCCCCTCCTCGAGGGCCGCGACCCGGCGGAACGGATGGCCGAATTGCTGCGCCGACGGCAGGCCGGCTATCTGGAAGCGCATGAGAAGGTTACGACTGACGCGTCCACGCCTCGGGACGTGGCGCGCCTCGTCGCCGAGCTTGCCCGGGCGAAAGGGGGCTGGTAGACTTGCCGCCCCGCGCTGGAACCGGGGACGTCCGTCGAGGTAGAGCGATGTACCGGCGGTTGACGCGCCGGTGATGGATACGCTACAGACTGAGGGCCATGACTGAACCAGGCAAGAAGACGCTCGTCGTCGTCGAGTCGCCCGCCAAGGCGCGGACGATCGGCAAGTACCTCGGCTCGGGCTACACGGTGAAGGCCACCGTGGGGCACATCCGGGACTTGCCGGCGCACGGGCTCGGAGTGGACGTGAAGGACGGCTTCGAGCCGACTTTCGTGACGGTCGAGGGCAAGGGGAAGGCGATCGGGGAGCTGAAGAGCGCGGCCAAGAAGGCCGACGAGGTCCTGATCGCGACCGACCCGGACCGCGAAGGAGAGGCGATCGCCTGGCACGTGCAGGAGGAGCTGGGCAAGGCGAAGGACAAGGTGAAGCGCGTCCTCTTCCACGAGATCACGAAAGACGCCATCAAGGCGGCTATCGAGCACCCCGGGCGCATCGACAAGAAGAAAGTCGAGGCGCAGTTGGCGCGGCGAATCCTGGACCGGCTGGTCGGTTACAAGGTGAGCCCGCTCCTCGGCAAGGCCGTGAAGGCGGGGCTCTCGGCGGGCCGCGTGCAGACGGTGGCGCTCCGGATCCTCGTCGAGCGGGAGCAGGAGATCCGCGCCTTCGTCGCGCAGGAGTACTGGAGCATCACCGCCAAGTGCGAGAAGGGCGGGCACCAGTTCGACGCCGAGCTGCACCAGCTCGACGGCCACAAGCCCGAGATCCACCACGAGGCTGAGGCCGCGGCCATCGTCGTTGCGGTGAAGGACGCGGCGTTCGTCGTCACCGACGTCAGGCGCAAGGAGCGGCGGAAGCGGCCGCCGGCGCCGTTCACGACCAGCACGTTACAGCAGGAAGCGGCCAAGCGCCTCGGCTACTCGTCCAAGCGCACCATGCGGATCGCGCAGGACCTCTACGAGGGTGTCGAGGTCGGCGTCGAGGGTGCGGTAGGCCTCATCACCTACATGCGGACGGACTCGACCCGCGTCGCGGCGAGCGCCGTCGAGTCGGCGAGGGCCTACATCGAAAAGACTTTCTCGAGGAAGTACCTCCCCGACCAGCCCAACTTCTACGGCGGCTCCAAGAACTCCCAGGCCCAGGACGCGCACGAAGCCGTCCGGCCCACCGACGTGCTCCGCACTCCCGACCGGGTGAAGCGCGACCTCTCCGCCGACCAGTTCAAGCTCTATCAATTGATCTGGCAGCGGTTCGTCGGCTCGCAGATGGCGCAAATCGTCTACGACACCACGACCGTGGACTTCGACCTCGGGCGCCACCTGTTCCGCTCGACCGGCTCGGTCCTCATCTTCGACGGCTATCACCGCCTCTATCACGAGGCGCGCGAGCAGGGCGAGGGCCGCACGCTGGACGACCTGCCGCCGCTGCCGGTGCTCGCCGTCGGCGACCAGGTCACGCTGCGCGGCGTCATCCCCGAGCAGCACTTCACCGAGCCGCCGCCGCGCTTCAGCGAGGCGTCCCTGGTGAAGGAGCTGGAACGCCTCGGCATCGGCCGGCCGTCCACCTACGCGCAGATCACCAGCACGCTCATCGCGCGGCACTACGTCTCGCTGCTGGAGAAGCGGTTCCACCCGACCGAGCTTGGCGAGACGGTCAATCGCCTGCTGGTGCCGCGTTTCCCCGACATCTTCAACGTCGAGTTCACCAGCGAGATGGAGTCCGAGCTGGACCGGATCGAGGACGGCGAGCTGACGCGCCTGCAGGTGCTGACCGATTTCTGGGGGCCGTTCGAGAAGCGGCTCGCCGCGGTGAAGCCCGACGAGATGATCGCCGAGGCGCACGACCTGTCCAAGCTCGCCGACGAGAAGTGTCCCGAGTGCGGCAGCGCGCTGGCCGTGAAGGCGGGGCGCTTCGGACCGTACATCGCGTGCACCAAGCAGAACGACCCCGAGTGCAAATACACCAAGTCGCTGCGGAAGCCGCGCGCGCCCGACCGCCCGACCGACGAGCTGTGCGAGAAGTGCGGGCGGGCGATGGTGATCAAGACCGGGCGCTTCGGCGAGTTCATGGCGTGCACCGGCTATCCCAAGTGCAAGAACACCAAGCCGGTGCCGCTGGGAGTGAAGTGCCCCAAGTGCGGCATCGGCGACCTGGCCGAGCGGCGCTCGAAGCGCGGGCGTTCGTTCTTCGGGTGCAATCGGTATCCGGAGTGCGATTTCACGGTCTGGAACCGGCCGGCGCCGGTGGTCTGCCCCGCGTGCGGCAACATCGGCATGGAGATCAAGACGTCGAAGTCCAAGGGCGAGACCCGCAAGTGCCTCAAGTGCGGGACCGAGTTCGCCGCCGAAGAGGCGGCGTCCCCAGAGGTCGCGGCGCCGTCGCTGAGTTGAGCGCCACGGTCATCGGGGGCGGTCTGGCGGGCTGCGAGGCCGCCTGGGCGCTCGCCGAGCGCGGGGTCCGCGTGAGGCTCGTCGAGATGCGCCCCGTAGCGAGGACCCCGGCCCACCAGACCGATGCGCTCGCCGAGCTGGTCTGCAGCAACACCTTCAAGAGCGTCGAGACCACCAACGCGCACGGGCTGCTGAAGGCTGAGCTGCGGCTCCTGGGCAGCCTGCTGCTCGGGTGCGCGGACGAGGCGCGCGTGCCGGGCGGGACGGCGCTGGCGGTGGACCGCGGCGTGTTCGCGGCGCGCGCGACCGAGCGCGTCTCATCGCATCAGGGCATCGAGATCGTCCGCGAGGAAGCGACGGCGCTCCCCGTTCCCGGCATCGTCGCGACGGGGCCGCTCACCTCGGAGGGGCTGTCGAAGACGATCTCGGCGCGGGTGGGTGCCGAGTCGCTGGCTTTCTACGATGCTATCGCGCCCATTGTCTCCACGGACTCGCTCGACGAATCGCGGCTCTACCGCGCCTCGCGCTACGGCAAGGGCGAGGGGGCCGATTACTGGAACGCCCCTCTAGGCCGTGACGAGTACGACGCATTCATCGCAGCCCTCGCCGCCGCCGACCAGTATCCCGGGCACGACTTCGACGCTTTCCCGTACTTCGAGGGGTGCCTGCCGGTCGAGGAGATGGCGTCGCGCGGCAAGGACACGCTGCGCTTCGGGCCGATGAAGCCGGTCGGTCTCCCCGATCCGCACACCGGCCACATCGCCTACGCCGTCGTTCAGCTCAGGCAGGAAGACCGGGCCGGCCAGATGTGGAACCTCGTCGGCTTCCAGACCCGGATGCGCCACGGCGATCAGCAGCGCGTGTTCCGCACGATCCCCGGGCTCGAGCACGCGGAGTTCCTGCGCTACGGCTCCATCCACCGGAACAGCTACCTCAACTCGCCGCGCGCGCTGACGCCCCACCTGGCGCTCAAGGACGCTCCGACCACGCTCTTCGCCGGGCAGCTCACCGGCGTCGAGGGCTACACCGAGTCCCTCGGCACGGGGCTGCTCGCGGGGCTCAACCTCGCCCGCATCCTGAAGGGGAGCGAGCCGCTCGTCCCGCCTCCCACCACCATGCTGGGCGCTCTGCTAGCGTATCTCCGGAACGCGGACCCGAGCTGTTTCCAGCCGATGAACGCGAACTTCGGGCTGGTCGAGCCGCTCGCGAACCCGCCGCGCGACAAGGCGAAGAAGAAGGCGCTGCTGGCCGGACGCGCGCTCGAGGCGATGACCGCGTTCGCGAAGGAGATCACCGCGTGAAGGCGGCGGCGGCGGCCGCGGCGCCGGCGAGGCCCGAGATCTCCGATTTCCTTCGCTACATCGGCACGGAGCGGAACGACTCACCGAACACCGTGAAGGCGTACGGGCGCGACCTGGCGGCCTTCGCCGCGTTCCTGGACGGGTTCTACGGCGGGCCCGGCTGGAAATGGGCCGGGGTGGACCGGCTCGCGATCCGGGGCTTCCTGGGCGAGGGGGCGCGGCGCGGCTGGTCGAAACGCTCGATGTCCCGCGCCCTCTCGGCGGTGCGCACCTATTACCGGTTTCTGAACCTGCACTACGGCATCGAGGTGAACCCGGCCCGCGCGGCGAGCACCCCCAAGCTGGAGAAGCGGCTCCCGGGCTACCTCGACCGCAAGGCGGTGGAGAAGCTCTTCGAGCTGGCCGAATCCCGGGCCGGGGGGAAATCGTTACGGGGGACGCGGAACCGCGCCATGCTGGAGCTCTTCTACTCGACCGGGATGCGGCTTTCGGAGCTGACGGGCCTCGACCTGGACGACCTCGACCTCGTGTCGGACCAGGTGAAGGTGCGCGGAAAGGGAAAAAAGGAGAGATTGCTTCCCTTGGGCCGGCCGGCGGTGCAGACGCTCCGGGCGTATTACCCGAAGCGCGAGGCGGCGCTGCGGGAGGTGAAGAGCCCCGACCGCCGCGCGGTGTTCGTGGGAGAGCGGGGCAAGCGGCTGACGCAACGCGGGGTGCAGCTCATCGTCCGCGGCTTCCTTGACGCGGTGAGCGAGGGGGACGACCTGAGCACCCACTCGCTCCGGCATTCGTTCGCGACGCACTTGCTGGATGCCGGCGCGGACCTGCGAGCGGTGCAGGAGCTGCTGGGTCATGCGTCGCTCTCGACCACGCAGATCTACACGCACACCAGCGTCGAGCGGCTCAAGAAGGTGTACCATCAGGCGCATCCGAGGGCGTAGATGCAAGAGATACATGCGACGACCATCCTCTGCGTGCGGAAAGACGGCCACGTCGCCATGGGCGGCGACGGCCAGGTCACCGTGGGCGAGGCCGTGATGAAGTCCCGCGCCACCAAGGTGCGCATGCTCAAGGGGAACAAGGTGATCGCGGGCTTCGCCGGCGGCGCCGCCGACGCGCTCACCCTGTTCGAGAAGTTCGAGGAGAAGCTCGAGCGCTTCCCCGGCAACCTCGCCCGCGCGGCGGTGGAGCTGGCCAAGGACTGGCGCAGCGACCGGGTGCTGCGGCGACTCGAGGCGCAACTCGTCGTGGCCGACAAGACGCAGCTCCTAACCATCACGGGGAACGGGGACGTCATCGAGCCTGACGACGACGCGATAGCGATCGGCTCGGGCGGCGGCTACGCGCTGGCGGCGGCGCGCGCGCTCCACGCCAAGACGGAGCTCACGGCGCGGCAGATAGTGGAAGAGGCGATGAACATCGCCGCCGACATCTGCATCTACACCAACCGCAATCTCACGATCGTGGAACTGGAGTAGCACTAGAGACATGGCAGAGCCAGGGAAGATCGAAGCCAAGCTGGAACAGCGGGACCAGGGCCCGGAGCCGCTACCGTGGCTGGAGGAGCTTCCGCCGAGGCAGATCGTGGCGGAGCTGGACCGCTACATCGTGGGGCAGGGGCCGGCGAAGAAGGCGGTGGCGATCGCGATCCGGAACCGCTGGCGCCGCTCGCAGGCGCCCGACGGGATCCGGGACGAGATCCTGCCCAACAACATCATCATGATCGGCCCCACGGGGGTGGGGAAGACGGAAATCGCGCGGCGTCTGGCGCGGCTCGCCGGGGCGCCGTTCGTGAAGGTCGAGGCGTCGAAGTTCACCGAGGTGGGGTACGTGGGCCGCGATGTCGAGTCCATGGTGCGCGACCTGGTGGACGCGGCGATCAACATGGTGCGGGGCGAGCGCGAGGACGAGGTCTACCCGCAGGGGGAGGAGCGTGCCGAGAACCGGCTGCTCGACTTGCTGCTCCCGCCTCCGGCGCCGGCGGGCCCGCCGGCTCCCGCCCAGCCGCAGCCGGGAGGGGGGTTCGCAACTCCCGCCGACGCGGCGGCGAGCCTCAAGACGCTCTTCCTCGTGACACCGCAGGGCGAAGTCACTGCGAAGCAGGACGGCGAGGACGAGCGGATGAAGGAGCGCCGCGAGCGGACGCGCGAAAAGCTCCGCGCCCTCCTCAAGGAGGGGAAGCTGGAGGAGAAGGACGTCGAGCTCGAGGTGACCCAGGAGAACTTCCCGCCGATGGACATGTTCCAGGCGCCGGACGGGATGCAGGGCCCCGACGTCAACTTCATGGACATGATCCGCGAGATCCTGCCCAAGCGGAAGAAGCGGCGCACCGTGCACGTCCACGAGGCGAGGCGGCTGCTGATCGACGAGGAGCTGCGCAAGCTGGTGGATATGGACGACGTGGTGACCGAGGCGCTGGACCGCGTCGAGAACCACGGCGTCATTTTCATCGACGAGATCGACAAGATCGCGGGCGAGCGGGGATCGGTGGGGCCCGACGTCTCCCGAGAGGGAGTGCAGCGCGACCTCCTGCCGATCGTCGAGGGCTCGACGGTGCAGACGCGCTACGGCCTGGTGCGCACCGACCACATCCTCTTCATCGCGGCGGGCGCGTTCCACGTCGCCAAGCCGTCGGACCTCATCCCCGAGTTGCAGGGCCGCTTCCCGATCCGGGTGGAGCTGACGCCGCTGACGGAGGAGGACTTCGTCCGCATCATGACCGAGCCGGAGAACGCGCTCACCAAGCAGTACGCGGCGCTCTGTGCGGCCGAGGGCGCCACGCTCGAGTTCACGACCGACGGGATCGCGGAGGTGGCGCACATCGCGGCGATCCTGAACGAGCGGCTGGAGAACATCGGCGCCCGGCGGCTGCACACGGTTCTCACCACCCTGCTCGAGGACACGCTCTACGACCTTCCCGACGTGGCGGAGAAGCGGATCGAGTTCGACCGGGCGAAAGTGAAGGCGCGGCTGGATTCGATCGTGCAGGACGAGGACCTGAGGCGGTATATCCTGTAGGCGAGGCACCCCGGGGCCCCCACGGGCACCGCTTGCTCCACGACGCGGGCAGGGGTACAATCCCCTGCCCGCTGTCATTTTGACCGACTCCGCCACGAGACTCCATGCCGAAGCGCGACTTCCTCACCTTCCAGGATCTGACCAAGGCCGAAGTCGATGCCCTGTTTGCTCTTGCGGCCGGGATGAAGTCCGGCGCCTACCGCGAAAAGCCGCTCGCGGGCAAGACCCTGGGGATGATCTTCGCCAAGTCCTCCACCCGGACCCGCGTCTCCTTCGAGGTGGGCGCCTACCGCCTCGGCGGGCACGCGCTCTTCCTGTCGAGCCGCGACATCCAGCTCGGCCGAGGCGAGCCCATCTGCGACATGGCCCGCGTCCTCTCCCGCATGGTGGACGGGATCATGATCCGCGCCTTCGCCCACGCCGACGTCCAGGAGCTGGCGAAGTGGTCCACCGTCCCGGTGATCAACGGGCTCACCGACCTCCATCACCCGTGCCAGGTGCTCGCGGACCTGCTCACCATGATGGAGCACGTCGGCGGGTACGAGGGGAAGCGCGTCGCGTGGATCGGCGACGGCAACAACATGGCCAACTCGTGGCTCGACGCCGCGGCGCTCCTCGGCTTCGAGGTGCGCATCGCGTGCCCCGAGGGTTACGAGCCCGACCGCGAGACTTTCGAGCGCGCCAACCGGGCCACCAAGGTGCTGATCACCGAGGAGCCGGAGGAAGCGGTCGAAGGGGCCGACGTCGTGAACACCGACGTGTGGGCCTCGATGGGCCAGGAGGCGGAGGCGGAGGAGCGGAAGAACGCGTTCAAGGGCTACTGCGTTGACGCCGGGCTCATGAAACACGCCAAGCCCACGGCGATCTTCCTCCACTGCCTCCCCGCGCACCGCGGCGAGGAGGTGACGAACGACGTGATCGAAGGGCCGCAGTCTCGCGTCTTCGACGAGGCGGAGAACCGCCTCCACGCTCAGAACGCGCTCCTTGCCACTTTGATGGGGTGAGGCGATGAGCGAGACGCTGAAGCGCACTCCGTACTACGACCGGCACGTCGCGGCCGGCGCGAAGATCGTCCCGTTCGCCGGCTTCGAGATGCCGGTCCAGTACCCCACCGGCATCACCGCCGAGCACCATGCCGTCCGGAAGAGCGCGGGTCTTTTCGATGTCTCGCACATGGGCGAGTTCGAGATAACCGGCCCGGATGCGGTCGCGTTCGCGTCGCACGTCACGTCGAACGACGCGACCACGCTCGCGGTAGGGCAGGTGCAGTATTCCTGCTTCCTGCACGAGAGCGGCGGCATGGTGGACGACTGCCTGGTCTACCGCTTCAAGGACCGGGTCAGGCTGGTCGTGAACGCGTCGAACATCGCGAAGGATTGGGTGCACGTCAATCGCTTCGCGGCGAAGTTCGGCGTCACGCTCACCGACCGCTCCGACGAGACCGCGCTGCTCGCGTTGCAGGGACCGAAGGCGCAGTCCGTTCTTCAGCCGCTCTGCCCCGCCGTGGATCTCGAATCAGTCCGCTACTACTGGTTCACCACCGGCGAGGTGGCCGGTGTTCGCTGCATCATCAGCCGCACCGGCTACACCGGCGAGGACGGCTTCGAGCTCTACCACTCGCCCGACGACGCGAAGACGCTGTGGGACGCGCTCGTGAAGCACCCGGACGTCACGCTGACGGGCCTCGGCTGCCGGGACAGCCTGCGGCTCGAGATGGCCTATCCGCTCTACGGCAACGACATCGACGACGAGACCACCCCGCTCGAGGCCGGCCTCGGTTGGATCGTGAAGCTCAAGAAGCCGGACTTCGTTGGGAAGGCGAAGCTGGTAGAGCAGAAGGCGAGGGGCATCACGCGGAAGCTGGCCGGCTTCCGCCTCACGGAGAAAGGTTTCCCGCGGCACGGGATGCCGGTGCTTGCGAACGGCGAGCGCTCGGGCGACGTGCGCAGCGGCACCGTGAGCCCATCCACCGGTGAGCCGATCGGCACGGCGTACCTCCCGATCGCGCACACGGCTGCCGGAACGCGGTTCGAGATCGACATCCGAGGCAAGCGCGTCGGCGCCGAGGTGGTCGAGACGCCGTTCTGGAAGCGGGGGTCACGGCGGTGATCCGGGTGGCCGTCCTCACCGTTTCCGACGGCGTGGCCGCGGGCACCCGCCAGGACGTCTCCGGCGCCGCGATCGCCGAATGGGCGGTGGCGCGTGGGTACAGCGTTGAGGCGCGCGACGTGGTGGCGGACGAGACCGCGGAAATCGCGCGGCGGCTCCAGGCTTGGGCGGACGGCGGCGCGCTGGACCTGATCCTCACGACCGGCGGCACGGGGCTGGCGGCGCGAGACCTCACCCCCGAGGCGACCAAGGCGGTGATCGAGCGTGAGGCGCCGGGGATCGCGGAGTACATCCGGGCCAAGGGCGCGGCGTACGTCCCGCTGGCGGTTCTCTCGCGCGGAGTAGCCGGGGTGCGCGGGAGGACGCTCATCGTCAACCTTCCCGGCTCGGTGGGGGGCGTCAAGGACGGCCTGTCGGCGCTCGACCCGATCGTGGACCACGCCGTCGAGCTGCTGAAGGGTCATACCGAACACACCTGATGGCCCACCGCGTCCTCATCACCATGGAAGACCTCGAGCCGGCGGTGCGTGCCAACGCCGCATTCGAGGCGGCGGGCTTCGCGACCACCATGGTATCGGCGCTGGACGACCTGCGGGCGGCGGTTCGCCGCGCCGATCCCGATCTCCTCGTCCTCACCGGCGGCCTGCGCGAATCGGGCATCGCGCGCACCACGGCCGAGATGTCGTCGGGGCGCATCGCGACCCTCGGCCTCGTCGAGCCCACCGACACCGATCCCACCGCGCTCGCTCACCGCGCCGGCCTCTCCGCCGTCCTGATCAAGCCCGTCGAGTCCGAAGAGGTGGTGGCCGTGGGCCGTCGCCTCATCGAGCGGAAACGGCTCCAGGAGCGGACCGGGATCCTCGGCGAGCACCCCGGCATCCAGGAAGTGCTCATCAAGATCGAGCAGATGGCTCCGGTGAGCAGCACGGTGCTGGTCCAGGGCGAGTCGGGGACGGGCAAGGAGCTGGTCGCCAAGGCCATCCACGAGCTCTCGCCCCGGCGCGGCAAGGCGTTCATCGCCGTGAACTGCGCGGCGATCCCCGAGACGCTGCTCGAGTCCGAGCTGTTCGGCCACGAGAAGGGCTCGTTCACGGGCGCGGCGGAGCGGCGTCTCGGCATGTTCGAGCTGGCCGACCGGGGCACGATCTTCCTCGACGAAGTCGGCGAGATGCCGATGGCGGCGCAGGTGAAGCTGCTGCGGGTGCTCGAGGAGCGGGAGTTCTTCCGCGTGGGCGGCACCGCGCCCATCAAGGTGGACGTGCGCGTGGTGGCCGCGACCAACCGCGGTCTGAAGGAGAGCGTGGACGCCGGGCGGGTGCGCGCCGACCTCTACTACCGGCTCAACGTCCTCGCCATGTACCTGCCTCCGCTGCGCGAACGGAGGAGCGACATCCCGCTGCTGGTGCGCCGGTTCATCCACGAGTTCAGTACGATGCACGACCGGCCGTTCCGCGGCATCACGGCCGAGGCGATGCAGATCCTGGTGGACGCGCCGTGGCCCGGCAACGTGCGGCAGCTGCGGAACCTGGTCGAGTCGATGGTGGTGCTGGCGCCGACGAGCGAGATCCGCGCGGCGGACATCCCGCGGGAGATCCGCGAGCAGGGCGGTCGCAACCTGCCGGTGCTGGTGCCCGGAGTCACGCGCGAGGTCTCGGGGCAGGAGTTGCAGTACATCGTGCAGTCGCTGTTGGATCTGCGCCTCCAGGTGGAAGACCTGCGGCACCGGCTGGACGAAGCTCCTCAGCGGGTAGAGGTGATCGAGGTGGGGCGGCGGGCGGGGACGGCGGAATCGGCGGACGGGTCAGTCCTCGTCGGGCGGGTGGGCGGGAATTCGGGCGCAGCGTTCCGCGAACCGGCGCGCGGGTACGACTCCGCCTCCTCGCGCGGGCCCGAGGCGATCGTCTACGAACCGGGAATGAGGATGGCGGACGTAGAGCGGGCGGCGATCGCCGCGGCGCTTCGGGCGACCCGCGGCAACCGGCGCAAGGCGGCCGAGGCACTCGGTATCGGGGAGCGTACGCTGTACCGGAAGCTGAAGGAGTACCACTTGGAGGGGGACGCCTCATCTCCTACTTGAGGTGTAGGGACCAAAGTGCTTGACTTTTTTGGGGTTCCGCCATATGTAGGTGGACCCCGGTTGGGCCATGGCAATGCCCGATGTGCCGGGGGTAGGCTCTCCAAGTATTTAATTGACAACAACTTAAGCTTTCGTGCCCGGGGGAGAAGCGTGCCCGGGTGTCCCTGTCTCGGTGAGGAAACGATGTCACGCACCCGGAAGGTCCGGGTGCCGAACCCGGCGAAGCCGGTGAAGGGGCGGTTGGACGCCCCGCCGGCCAAGGTTCACAAGAGCATCAAGCGGTATCGCCGGCGTCCGAAGCACCCAGGCGGGGGGGAGAGCGAGTGACGGTGGAGCGCGCCCGGGGGTGAGCGGCAACGCCACTCCGGTCCATGACGAGTCGCCGGCCCAATGGACGTTGCGGCGGGCGGAGGATCTCATCGCGTCGCTGTCGGGCGTGCTGTCGGCGCGAATCGTGGCGAGCCGGGCGGGCGGGATCGAGGAGATCCACGTTCTGACCACGCCTGCGGTGGCGGCGAAGCAGATGGTGCGGAACGTCGAGAGTGCGCTGATGGCGCAGCTCGGCATGAAGGTGGATCACCGGAAGATCAGCGTGGCCCAGACGGCGGAGATGAAGCCGATCCAGGCGTTGGAGCGCGAGGCGGTGGCGGAAGCGGCCAGCAAGCGGAAACTGGTCTTCGCCGACCTGGTGGTCGAGTCGCCGCGGCCGGGCCGGGTGACGGTCAAGGTGGTGCTGAAGCAGGACGGCGTGGAGCTCGAGGGCATCGAGGAAGGTGTGGACGAGGCGCGGAGCCGGGTTCAGTTGGCGGCGCGCGCGGCGGTGAAGGCGATGGAGCGGGAGCTGGAGGAGGCCGGGGTGGTGCTGGAGGGCGTCCGCGTGGTGGACGCGTTCGACCGGCAGATCGTGCTGGCGGGACTGCATGGGGTAGGTGGAAGAGTTTCCCAGTTCCTGGTGGGGACGTGCGAGGTGAAGCAGAGCGCGGAACAGGCGGCGGTATTGGCGGTGTTGGATGCCACGAACCGCTGGTTCCTGCAGCAGCGATAGTTCGGGCGGTGGTGAGTGTGGTGTAGAGGGTAGACAAGTAGCGGAGAGCTCTTTCACAAGAGAATACGGACCCCCGGTGAGGCCCGAGCGGGCCGAGCGGGTATTTGAGCGGAGCGTCGCGCGCCC
>JAUYOW010000115.1 GCA_030697825.1 Gemmatimonadales bacterium
CACCTTCAACAGGTCTCCCAGGATGAACGGGACGAGTCCCATGGCGATCGCGCTTTGGGCGCTTCCGGTGAGCACGAGGAGCTGGGCCGCGCCGCCGACGTGAATGGTGACGATGCCGGCCAATGCGGCGAGGGTGGAACGTTTGAACGACGGAACGGCGGAACGAATGTCCCCTTCCGACGTTCCGACGTTGCGCTGTACCACCCATCCCACCAGCGCCGCAGCCATGGGATAGGCCAGCAGGAACCCGCCCGTCGGGCCGAAGAGCCGCGCGAGCCCTGGCGCGCCTAACGGCGTGAAGACCGGCAGGCCGACCGCGCCCATCTCGAGATACACTGCGAGGCTGAGGGCCCCGTAGCCCGGGCCCAGCAGCCCTCCGACGATCAGCACGGCGAGGGGCTGGAGCGTCATGGGGACGGGCGTGCCGGGGAGCGGGACCGCGAACTGCGCGGCCAGCGCGACCAGCATCGCTCCCACGGTCACGAGGAGCGCGCGACGCAAGTGCGGCAGGACCCGGGACGAGACGGTGGTGGCGGACGGCAGCGTCGTCATGACATGCGCTCCACTGAGAGGGCGACCGCGTTGCCGCCGCCGAGGCAGAGGGTGGCGAGACCCGTGGCGGCGTTCCGGGCCCGCAACGCGTACAGCAAGGTAGTGAGGATGCGAGCGCCGCTCGCCCCGATCGGATGGCCGAGGGCTACGGCACCGCCGTTCACGTTCACGCGCGACCAGTCCCAGCCGAGCGCGTTCCCGTCGGCCAGGGCTTGAACGGCGAACGCCTCGTTGGCCTCGATCAGGTCGTAATCGGCGATCTTCCTGCCTTCCTTCTTCATCAAGTTCTGCACCGCGACGATCGGCGCGAAGAAGAGGTCCTTGGGCTCGCCGCCGCCGGCGGCATAAGCGGTGATGCGCGCCATGGGCTCCAGCCGGTGCGCTTCGGCGAACGCGAGCGACGTCACGACGAGCGCGCTCGCGCCGTCGTTCAAGCCGGGCGCGTTGCCCGCCGTCACGCTCCCGTCCTTCTGGAACGCGGGCTTGAGCTTGCCGAGCGCTTCGAGCGTGGTGTCCGCGCGAGGCGGCTCGTCGGTCTTGATGATCTGGCTACCCTTCCGGTCCGCGATCTCCACCGGAGCGATCTCCGCCTCGAACGCGCAGGCCTGTTGCGCCGCGACCGCCTTCTGGTGGCTCTCCAGCGCGAAGCGGTCCTGTTGCTCGCGGGTGACGCCGGCCTTCTGCGCGGTGTACTCGGCGTACGCACCCATGTGGCAGTCGCCGAACGAGCACCAGAGGCCGTCCTTGATGACGCCGTCCACCAGGGTCTGGTTCCCGAACTTCACCCCGCCGCGGATGCCGAACATGTAATACGGCGCGTTCGACATCGACTCCATGCCGCCCGCCACGACGCACTCGGCGTCGCCGGCCTTGATGGCCTGCGCGGCGAGCATCACCGCCTTGAGCCCCGATCCGCACACCTTGTTGACCGTGAGGGATGGGATCTCGCCGGGGAGACCGGCGTGGATCGCCGCCTGGCGCGCGGGCGCCTGTCCCGCGCCGCCCTGGACCACGTGGCCCATGATGACCTCCTGCACGTCGGCGTCGGCGACGCCGGCGCGCTTCACCGCTTCACGGATGGCGACGGCGCCGAGCCGAGGCGCGGTGAGGGGCGCGAGGCCGCCCTGGAAGCGGCCGATGGGGGTGCGAGTGGCGCTGACGATGACGGGTGTGTTTCGGCTATCCATAGTGTTGGGCTTCCTCTCAGGCGGATGCCGGGAGCCGGGAGCCGGGAGCCGTTCCATTCATGCGCGACGCAGGTGCGCAGCCGTTCCCTTCGTGCGCACCGCAGGTACGGCTCCCGGCTCCCGAATCACGGCGCCATCGCCCGGTTCGCGATCTGGTCTTTCAGCTTCCCGATGAAGTCGTGCTGCGGCATCACGTCCTGCTTCTTCCCGGCGCCGCGGATCCGGACGGCGACCGTGCCTGCCTCGACCTCCCGCGCGCCGATCACCGCGAGGTACGGGACCTTGGCGATCTCGCCGTCGCGCACCTTGTAGTTCAGCGTCTCGCTGCGCGCGTCGAGGTGCGAACGGACGCCGGCCGCGCGCAGGCTTTCGTGGAACCGCCGCGCCGCCTCGTTCTGGGTGTCGCCGATCGGGAGGACGCGCACCTGCTCGGGCGCGAGCCACAGCGGGAACGCCCCCGCGAAGTGCTCGATCAGGAACCCGATGAACCGCTCCAGCGTGCCGAAGATCGCTCGGTGGATCATCACCGGGCAGTGCGGCTTGTTGTCGGCCCCAGTGTACTCGAGCTGGAAGCGATCGGGGAGCATGAAGTCGAGCTGGATGGTCGTCCCCTGCCACTCTCGCCCGATGGCGTCCTTGAACTTCACGTCGATCTTGGGGCCGTAGAAGGCGCCGCCACCGACATCCAGACGGTAGGGGAGCCCGCGCCGGTCGAGTGCGGCCTGGAGCGCGCTTTCCGCCTGGTCCCATACTTCGTCGCTCCCCAGCTTCTGATCGGGGCGGGTCGCGAGGTCGAGCCGGTACTCGATCCCGAAGGTGCGGCGGAGCACCAGGTCCGTCAGGTCGATGAGGTTGAAGATCTCCTCCTCGATCTGGTCCGGCCGCATGAAGAGGTGCGCGTCGTCCATCGAGAGGCCGCGCACCCGCAGCATCCCGTGCAGCGTGCCCGACCTCTCGTTGCGGTAGACGTTGGCGATCTCCGCGAGGCGCAGCGGCAGGTCGCGGTAGCTCCGCTGCTGGCTCTGGTAGATGAGGATGTGCATCGGGCAGTTCATCGGCTTGACCCGGTAGCGCACCCCTTCACTCTCCCCGGCTCCGCCCGCCATCGCCGGGAACTGGTTCTCCGCGTAGTACGGTAGATGGCCGGAGCGGATGAACAGCTCTTCGCGGGTGATGTGGGGCGTGTACACCAGGTGGTAGCCGCGCTCGAGGATCAGGTCCTCGATGAAGCGCGAGAGCTGGAACTTCAGCATCGCGCCCTTGGGATGCCAGAGGATCAGCCCCGGCCCGACGTCCTCCTGGATCGAGAACAGGTCGAGCGCCTTGCCGATGACGCGGTGGTCGCGCTTCCGCGCCTCCTCGAGCCGATCGAGGTACCGCTCGAGCTCCTGCTTGCCGAACCAGGCGGTGCCGTAGATGCGCTGCAGCATCTGGCGGCGCTCGTCGCCGCGCCAGTACGCGCCGGCCCCGTGCAGCAGCTTGAAATGCTGGATGCGCCCGGTGCTGGGCAGGTGCGGGCCGCGGCAGAGGTCCGCGAACGGGCCGTCGGTGTAGACGGAGATCACTTCATCGTCGCGGATCTCGGCAAGGCGCTCGAGCTTGAGCGGGTCGCCGGCGAAACGCTGCTCCGCCTCGCCGCGCGCCACCTCCTCGCGCACGAACGGGTAGTCAGCCTTCACCACTTCGCGCATCTCTGCCTCGATCTTCTCGAGGTCCTCGGGCGTGAAGGGACGCGGCACGGCGAAGTCGTAGTAGAAGCCGTCCTCGATGGGCGGGCCGAAGCCGATGCCGGCATCCGGGAAGAGGCGCCTCACCGCCGTCGCGAGGGCGTGCGCGGCGGAGTGGCGGAGGACGAAGAGCGCGTCCGCGTCCTGGTCGGTGAGCAGCTGGAACGGGCCCGACGAGACCAGCGGCCGGTCCATCTCCACGATGGAGCCGTTCAGCCGCGCGGCGAGCGCGGCCTTCGCCAGCCGCGGGCCGATCGACTCGGCAACGGCGCGCGGCGTCGTGCCCGTGGCTACCCGCCGTTCAGAGCCGTCGGGGAGCGTCAGGACCAGCTCCTCAGTCATGATGGGCCAAGGACGCGAGGACGTGAAGACGAGAAGACGACCACGTTTCGATCCTCAGAGATTCAGCAGGGGACTGACGTGCCGTCCGTACCTGAAGAACAGCACCAGCAACGCCAGGATGACGGCGAACCCGACCCCCCAAGCCACGGCCTGGCCGGTCGTCAGACGGTCCGACGGGACCCGTTCGTCAGTCACCGGACGACCACCTCGCCGAGATGGCGCAACTTGCGATGGGGAGCCTGTTTCGCCACTGTTACACAATGTAGTCGGGGCCTATCGCCCTTGCCACCGGAGAGGTCGTGCGACGAGCCAGATCCGAACCCGCCATCGAGGCAGCCGACATCCTCGCGATGATCAGCGGCGGCGTGCTCGGGCTCGCTCTCGGTTTCATCGCCGGCGAGAGCGTCGGCCGGGTCAACACCCGCCGCATCGCGACCGCCATGGCGCGGTGGCGGGAGCGGCGGTTGCGGAGCGCGCCCCGCGTCTGGACGGCGGAGGACGGGGAGCGCCTTGAAGCCCGGGTCCTCGACGCCCTCGCCCGGGACGTGATACTGGCGCGGCGTCCGGTGCGGGTCCGGGTCCTCGGCATGGGCCTCGTCGAACTCTCCGGCCGCGTCGAGCACGTCTCCGAGGTGGCGCTCGCCGGCGACATCGCGCAGGAGGTGGATGGCGTGGCTACCGTACTCAACCACCTGCTGGTGACGGGCGTGGACGAAACCGTCGTGGCGGTACCCGGGCCGAGCACACCTCGCGCGGCGCGCGGCTAGCCCGGGGATGAGTGCGAGACCAGCGGCCCGCGATGAGCGGGTTTTTTTGTGAGAGACGGGGTGAGGGGAGATGGGGGAGATAGGGGAAATAGGGGAGTTAGGGGAGTTAGGGGAGATGGGAGAGAAGGTGATGTGGTGATGAGGTGATGGAGATGATGGGGTGATGGAGGTGATGAAAGCGATGGGGGACAGTGGGGAGAACGTGAGCACCGCGTCGGATACCTTGGGTGGGCGGGAGCCGCTGGCACCGCAGTACGACGCCACGGCCATCGAGCCGGCGCTCTACGCCGAGTGGATGGCGCGCGATCTGTTCACGCCCGACCCCGCCGGCCGGGCGAAGCCGTTCGTCATCGTCATCCCGCCGCCCAACGTGACGGCGGTGCTCCACATGGGCCAGGGCCTCAACAACGTTTTGCAGGACGTCATCGTCCGCTTCGAGCGGATGCGCGGCCGCAATACGCTGTGGCTGCCGGGCACCGACCACGCGGGCATCGCGACCCAGAACGTGGTCGAGCGACTGCTCGCCAACGAGGGGCTGACCCGCTTCGATGTCGGACGGGGTGCGTTCGTCCGGCGCTGCGAGCAGTTCGTCGCGGAGACGGGCGGTACGATCCTGGAGCAGCTCAAGGCCATTGGCTGCTCGTGCGACTGGACGCGCACCCGTTACACGCTCTCCCCCGAGCTGTCGCGGGCGGTCCGTGAGGTCTTCGTGCGGTTGTGGGAAGAGGGGCTCGTCTACCGCGGCCACCGGGTGATCCACTGGTGCCCCCGCTGCAATACCTCACTGTCGGACGAGGAGGCCGAGCCCAGCGAGACCGACGGGCAGCTGTATCACCTCCGCTACCCGCTCGAGGGCGAGGACGGCTTCGTGACGGTGGCGACGACGCGGCCGGAGACGATGCTGGGCGACGTGGCGGTGGCCGTGAGCCCCGACGACGACGCGAAGGGCACGCTGGTGGGCCGCGAGGTAGTGCTGCCCATCGCCGAGATCCGAATCCCGATCATCGCCGACGAGCACGTCGACGCGGCCTTCGGAAGCGGGTTCGTGAAGATCACCCCCGCGCACGACGCCGACGACTTCGAGGTCGGGAAGCGTCACGCCCTCCCCGCCCCGCTGGTGATGACCGAGGACGGCCGCATGGCCGACCTCTCGCTCGAGGGGAAGCCCGGCGGTCGCGTCCCGGAGCCGCTGTTCGGCATGGACCGCTTCGAGGCGCGGAAGCGGGTGCTGGAGATCCTGAAGGCGCGGGGGCTGCTGGCGAAGACGGAGCCGCACCGCCACGCCATCCGCCACTGCTACCGGTGCGCGACGGTGGTCGAGCCGCGGCTCTCGGACCAGTGGTTCGTGAAGATGAAGCCGCTGGCCGAGCCGGCGCTGGAAGCGTACCGCACCGGGGAGGTGCGCTTCATCCCCGAGCGGCGCGGCAACGACTACGAGCGGTGGCTGCTCAACATCCGCGACTGGAACATCTCGCGGCAGCTGTGGTGGGGGCACCGCATCCCGGTGTGGTACTGCGATGGGTGCGGCACCTCGAAGGCGCATCGAGAGGACCCGTCGAAGTGCCAAGCGTGCGGCGGCCCGCTGCGCCAGGACGAGGACGTGCTCGACACCTGGTTCAGCTCGTGGCTCTGGCCATTCTCCACGCTCGGCTGGCCTCTGAAAACCGAGGACCTCGCGCGCTTCTACCCGGGTGACGTGATCGTCACCGCGCCGGAGATCCTCTTCTTCTGGGTGGCGCGGATGATCTTCGCGGGCCTCCACTTCATGGGGCGCCTCCCCTTCCACACCGTGTACCTGCACGGCACCGTGCGCGACACCCAGCACCGGAAGATGTCTAAATCGCTGGGCAACGGCATTGACCCTTTGGACGTGGTGCGGCGGTACGGCGCGGATGCGCTGCGCTTCACCGTTACGCACGGGCTCGCCGTGGGCACGGACATCGTGCTCGACCCGGACGATCTCGAGGGGTCGTTCGCGTCGGGGCGGAACTTCGCGAACAAGCTGTGGAACGTCGGGCGGCTGGTGTTGGCGCACGTAGAAAGCGTTGAAGAGAAGAAGGCGTTGAGGGTTGAGGAGCTGAACGCACCGGACCTGCATCTGGCGGACCGTTGGATCCTCTCGCGGCTTCAGCACGTGGTGCGCGGGGCGACGGAGAACCTGGAAGGGTTCCGCCTGAACGACGCGGTGGGCGCGCCGTACCACTTCCTCTGGGACGACTTCGCGGACTGGTACCTGGAGGGGGAGGCCAAGCCTCGGCTTCGGGGCGACCAGCCCGGCGGCGACGCGGCGCGGGCCGTGGCGGTACACTGCTTCGACGCGACGCTGCGCCTGCTTCATCCCGTGCTCCCCTACATCACGGAGACGCTGTGGCGTCGGCTGCCCGGCAACGCGGGGAAGACGATCGTGACGGCCCCGTGGCCGGTGGCGGACAACCGGCTCATTGACGCGAACGCCGAGGGCTCGTTCGCGTGGATCCAAGCGGCAACCAACGCGATCCGCGAGATCCGCGCGGACTATGGTTTGAAGCCGAACCAGACGGTCGCGGCGTCGTCTTCCGGACTGACGAGCAAGACCCGCGAGGCTCTCGAACAGGGACGCGACTTGATCAAGCGGCTCGCGAAGGTGTCGAGGCTGGAAGAAGCGCCTCCCTCGAGTGTGGGCGCGCACGCGATCCTCCCTGAGGGTTCGTCAATGCATGTCGAGTTGGGCGATGCGATAGACGTGAGGAAGGAGTGCTCGCGCCTTGGCGACGAACTGGCGCGGCTGGAGAAGCAGCTCGCCGGACTCGCGGCGAAGCTCGCCAACGAGAGCTTCACGGCCAAGGCGCCGCCGGAGATCGTGGCGGGCGAACGGGCCAAGCAGGCGCAGTGGACGGAGAAGGTCGCGGCGCTCGAGGCGAAGCGGCGGACCCTCGGGTGCCGGTGAGGCGCACAGGCGCGCAGCCGCACAGCCGCACCGTGCGCTTGTGCGCCTGTGCCCCTGTGCGGCTGTGCGCCTGTGCCCTCTTGCTCTCGTGTGCATCGCAGGGCGACCCGCCCGGCGGCCCTCCCGACCAGGATCCTCCGCTGGTCGTGCGCGTCTCGCCCGACTCGGGCGCGGTCCTCGCGGCGCCACCGTCCGAAGTCGAGATCGTGTTCGACGAAGTGGTGAATGAGCGCATCGCCGCGCAGCGGACGGAGATCAGCGGGGCCGTGATCCTGTCACCCGACACCGGCGTGTCGCGCGTGAGCTGGCATCGCGACCGGCTCACGGTGAGGCCACGCGGCGGCTTCAAGCCGGGGCGCATCTACCGGGTCGAGCTGCTGCCGGTGCTCGCCGACCTTCGTCAGAACCGGCTCAAGGAAGGCAGGCTGATCGTCTTCTCGACCGGACCCGCGATCCCGGCGGCGGCGCTGCGCGGCGCCATCGTGGACTGGCCCGGCGGCCGGATGGGGGTGAGCGCCCTGATCGAGGCCGTTCTCCTTCCCGATTCGCTTCCATACCGCGCGCTCGCGGACTCGTCCGGGAGCTTCGAGATGCGCCAGGTCCCGCCCGGCGCGTACCTCGTCTACGGGACGATAGACCAGGACGGCAACCGGCGGCGCGGGCCGCGCGAGGCGTACGACACCGTGCGCGTGACGCTGGGCGACTCCGCCGCGGTGGAGCTCTACGCGTTCGTCCACGACACGACCGGGCCGAGGATCCGCAGCGCGGAAGTGGTGGACTCGTTGACCTTCCGGCTGGTGTTCGACCGTCCGCTCGACCCGGCCTCTCCGCTGGATACCACGATGGTCCAGGTGATGCCGGCCGCGGACACGACGCAGCGCCTGCCCGTCCGGCTCGTGGGGACGCAGGCGACTCTCGACTCGCTTCGCAGGCGAGAGGCCACCGCACGCGCCCCCGCCGACTCGACCGGCCCCCGTGAGCCGCGCGCGCCGCCGGTCGTCGCTCCCGGCGCACCGGGCGCCCCGGCAGGCCGAGGCACTCCCGGCGCACCGGCACCGGCAGCGACTCGCGATTCGGCGCCGGCCATGCGGATGCTGGCGCGGCGCCCCGCCCCGACCGACGCGCGACTGGTAGGTCT
>JAUYOW010000116.1 GCA_030697825.1 Gemmatimonadales bacterium
GGGAGAGCAGCAGGTTCGCCGCCCCGCGCTCCACGCCACGGACACGGATGAGGTCGTCCGCCGTAACGGTCGGCTGCTCCAGGGCCGCTAGGGCACTCAATGCTCCGCGTTCGGTTTCGCCAAGCCCGCTGGCCAATATCGCCATTATGTATCTTCTTAGTGCCTGAAATAGCTTATTGATTAATGGCGCTAAGTAGATGCGGCAACCCAACATCCTGCTGCCCAAACCGTTGGGACATTCGGTCGGCACGCAGAGGCAACGGATGGCGCTGGTGGTTCGTGGCGGGGATTTCGTCGCGGGGATGATCGTCTACCTGGAGTAGGAGGGTCGCGGCGGTGCGCGCGTTCTACGCGCCGGCGGTCGAACGGGCAGGGTCTCTTCGTCCACCCGGTATCGGACCCCGCGGTGATCGCCGGGAACGGGACCATCGGCCTCGAGATCCTGCGAGGACCTGCCGGACGTGGACGCGGTGCTCGTGCCCTACGCGTCACGGTCCGTCTCGCGCCGGTACGGCCACCCGCCCGCCCGCCGGCGCGCCCGCCCGCCCGCCGCCGGCCCTGAGCCTCAGGCGATAGCGGCTTCGGGCCTCGCGTCCGGGCCCTGGCCTCGCATCCGCATCAGCGTCAGCATCAGGACGCCGCCGCGCCCGTCCGTTCCGGCGCGCGCCGCACGGCGACGATCAGCAGCGCCCCCGCGATCGCGGCACCGATGGCGACCCGGGCGATGGCGTCATCCGTCAGCCAGAGCAGGCCCAACACCCCGTCGAGCGAGAAGTCGCCGGGCCCCGTGAAGGCCAGCACCAGCACCCCCATCCCGTAGAGCATCGGCATCTCGATCCCGTTGCCGGTCACGAAGAAGCCGTTGCGGACGTGGACCGTGAGCGCCGCGACGAGCATCACCAGCAGCATCGCCGCCGGTCCGACCGGCCCGAGAAGACCGAGCGCCAACAGCAGGCCACCCCCGGTCTCGCCGAACCCCGCCGCCAGCGCGAAGAGGCGACCCGGGCGGAGGCCGAGCATCTCGAAGAACTGGCCGGTGCCGGCGAGGCCGTGACCCCCGAACCAGCCGAAGAGCTTCTGGGCACCGTGCGCGGCCAGGCCCAGACCGAAGAAGAGCCGCGCGATCAGCAATGCGGTGTTCATACTCGACCTTTCACTACTGAAGCATCAGAGCCGAAAAAAGGCCCGCGCTACTTTAGCGCGGACAGCGCCCGCAGGAATGCCGCGCGTGCGGTGACCGGCACCTTGGCTGCCACGTCGCGCTGGATCTCCGCCACCACCACGGCCCCAGCGGCCTCCCGCTGGACCCCGAGGGCGGTGAGCACCGCCCGCACCGTCCGGCGATCGGCGGGATCGTCCTCGCGGCGCACCAGCCCATCCGCTTCCAGGCGATCCACCAGCTGCGTGACGTTCGAGCGCACGCAGCTCAACCGGCCGGCAAGGTCCGTCAGCGTCAGCGGCCCGGCCGCCGCCAGCTGCTGCAGCACCCCGTACTTCGCGGGCGAGAGACCGTGCACGCCGAGCGCCGCGTCGAGCTGGTCCTCGACCTCGCGCGCCGCGTGGATCAGCGCCCACAACATCGCTGGGCCGGGCCCCGCGCTCTCCTGGGCACCGGTGGGCTGGGTGGCGGTTGCCGGCGCGATTCGAGATTGCTTCATTGCTGAATAGTACAGCACTGGCCGCTCCAGTCAAGCTCCGGGCCCCGCTGGCTCCTGGTTAGGGCTCCCCTACGAACTCGACGAGGATCTGCGGCACCGAGAGGAAGTGCCGGTCGAGGGTGGGCACCGGTACGCCGTGCTCCAGTGGCCGCACTCGGGGTTCCATGTCCACGATGCCGTGTGGGTGCCGGACGACGACCGCGCCTTCGCGCGCCGGCTCGCCCGGTACTGCGCTGGCCGTCCTTGAAGAGCGCCACCTGGGGTGACGTGGGACCCATACGTGCACTCCACCCGGGATGGAATGGTCATGAAGATCGACCATCACGATCGTGCCGTGATGGAGGCCGGAGTTCTCCCAGGCTGAGAGGGACACAAAGATCGTAAGCTGATTGACGTAGCCGGTCTGTGGGTCCCGGTCCTCACCAACCTGTATCTCGATGTACGCATGTTCCGCGAGCTCGCCGAGAAGAGCTCGCCCCATGGCGGTCGGCGCGGCCGCGTCTACCGGCCCGTAACTTGACTACCGAGGCGATATTCGGTATTCTAGAATACAGAACATACGCTAAGCGGAGACGTAAATGATTGCTGACCGTGCTGTTGCACTCAAGCCGATTGACGTCCCTGTGGCCTTGCAGCTCGCTGGCCACCCTGAGGAGAAATACGCCGCGCTGAGCGCCGACCTCGGCGTCAGCGCGAGTATCGTTCACGCCTCGGTCCGGCGGCTTCAGCTGGCCGGCCTGCTGCGCCCCGAGAGCCGATCCGTGAACTGGTTGGCACTGCGGGAGTTCCTCCAGCACGGTCTTCGCTACGCGTTTCCGGCCAGGCCCGGTGCACCGGCGCGCGGCGTCGCGACAGCCCATTCAGCCCCGCCCCTGGCAGATCACATCCTATCCGAGGATGTGCTCGTGTGGCCAGAGATGAACGGGTCTGCTCGGGGACGATCCCTGACTCCCCTGCTCAACAGCGCCAGCGGGCTGCCCGAGCGGTGTCCCAGCCTGTACGAGCTGGTCGCGCTCGCGGACGCGATACGGGTCGGCAGGGTGCGGGAGCGCCGGCTTGCCATGGATGCCCTGGAAGCACGGCTGGGTCCGGAGCCGCGCGCGACGTGAGCGTCACCAGCCGCCGGCATCCCGCGCTGGCGCAACTCGCCGCGGTTGCGGCGGCGCTGGGCCCGCTGCGGGATCACGTTGTCTTCATCGGTGGCGCCATCGCCCCGGCGCTCCAGACCGACCCTCCCTTTCCGCGCGCGCGGCCGACTTCCGATGTGGACGCGGTCGCGATCTCGCCGACGTACTCGGACAGCCACCGACTCTCGGAGGAGTTACGAGCCCAGGGCTTTCGCCGCGCCGTGGGCGATACTCGGAACGCACATCGCTGGTACTCGCCCGACAACATCGCCTTCGACTTGGTGCCCGCTGGCCACCAGCTCGGTGCGAGCGGCAGCGGGTGGGACAGCATGGCGAGCGCCACCGCGGTCGAAGTCGAGCTCGAGCCCGGCCTGATCATCCGGCACGCATCGGCCCCCGCTTTTCTTGCTCTCAAATGGGCCGCGCATGATGACCGGGGCCGCGCCGATCCGCTCGCGAGCCACGATCTCGAAGACATCCTGGCACTGCTCGCCTCGCGCCCGATCATCCGAACGGAAATCGGCGAGGCGCCGCTCGCGATTCGAACCTACCTCGCCGATCGGGCGCGGGCTTTCCTGGACGACTCCTACATGGAAGACCTGCTCGCCGCGCACCTCAACAACGCTCAAGATCCCTCCCGGGCCATTGCCGCCGTGCGCGAGCTGATCGAGTGGATGGCGTCCAACCCGCGGGGATCCGCCCTGTGACGCGAATGCAGCCGATTGGGGAGATCCCGATGGCCGAGATCGCGGCGGCGCGCACCCTCCGCATGGCGAGAGACTACGGGTGCGCCGGCGTCGTCGTGGACGCCGGTGCGCGACGACGCGAAGGCACGTGAACTGCCCGTGACGCCCGGACACTCCGGGGAAGACCCGACGCTGCGCAAGCCCAGGAACGAGCCGTCGAGCCTGGGGAGGCGAGGCCACCGGTGGCCGCCGTCCAAGCGGCGACTGGAGGAGCTCGTCGAGGAGGCTCTCGTGGATGCCTACGGCGAAGCCGAACAGCGCACGGGGCTCTTCACGATGATCGAGGAGCATCTCGCACTCCCGTTCGAGACCGAGGTGCTGGGCGTGACCGTCACGGTGGAGCGGATCGATCTCACGGACGAGCTCGTCGCCATCTGCCGCCGCGGGAAGCAGCGGCAGCCGATCGCGATCCTGGACCTGCCGCTGCCGAGCCCGCCGCCCGCAGGCGCCGAATGGATCGCGGCGTACCGGTACTGGGCGCGAGGCATGTGAGCCCGAGATCAAGGAGCGAGGACCGGCACTACGAGCTCCAGGCGATCAAGCGTCCCCTCGCTGGCCGGCTCGCTTGTCGTCTCGTTGCGCCAGATCGCGGAGGCGATCCGGCTGCTCGTCGAGCGGAACCGGGTCGTGGCCGAGGGGGCGGGCGCGGCGCCGGTGGCCCCGGCGTGGACCTCCGTGCCTCAGCCTCGGGCCACGCGTGCTCGCGCGGCCAGGATCGCCGCCGGCCTGTCCGTGATGATCCCTGAGGCGCCGCGACGCCACAGCCGGACGGCCGTGGCGGCGTCGTTCACCGTCCAAACGTGCACGGGACACCCCAGCTGGCGGGCCGCCGCCACGAACCGGCGCGTCGGCACCGGGAGCCCGTGATAGCGGACTGGCACGGCGAGTATGCGGTAGCCGACCGGGTCCAGTTTCAGCCCGGCTAGCGAGCGGAGCCACAGTCGCGCGATCTCCGGGCGGGAAGCGCCGCGCCCGAAGGGCGGCCCGCTGAACGCCTCGAGCGCCGCGGGATCCTCCGCGGCCACCATGCAGCGACCGGTCGCCCGCTGGTCCACGAGCGACCGCCGCACCGCGCCCTGCGCGCGCGGGTCCTTAATCTCGATGATCAGCGGGACCTCGGCGAGCTCCTCCAGCACTTCCGCGAGGAGCGGCACCTGCACCCCGCGGCCGCGCCACGGGAACGTGCGCCCGCCGTCGGGCGTGAAGTGCGCCCCTGCGTCCGCCGATCTGAGCTCCGCGGCGGTGTGCGCCGCGACCAGACCAGCGTGGTCGGTGGTCCGTTCCAGCGTGGCGTCGTGGATCACCACCGGCACGTCGTCGGCCGTGCCGTGCACGTCCAGCTCGATCGCCTCGGCGCCCTGCGCGAGCGCGAGCGCGAACGCCTCCCTGGTGTTCTCCGGGGCGTCGGCCGAGGCGCCCCGATGAGCGATGACCGGCCGGCGTGAGAGATCGAGGAGCGGGTTCACCGCGCGCGACAGTGCGAACGGACGGCATGCATGCGCGGAATTTGACGCCGCATCGAGGTCCGTGCATAGTGGCATGAACCGCTCGTCGCCCATGCGCTACCTCCTCCTCGCCCACCTCCTCGTCGTCGTCCACCTGGCGTTCGTCGTCTTCGTCGTTCTCGGCGCGCTCCTGGTCCTGCGCCGGCCGCGCGTCGCGTGGGTCCACGTCCCCGCTGCGCTCTGGGGCGTGCTCATCGAGTTCGCAGGGTGGACCTGCCCCCTCACGCCGCTCGAGAAGTCGCTCCGCGACCGCGGCGAAGCGGTGGGTTACCCGGGTGGCTTCATCGAGCACTACCTGCTGCCGCTCCTCTACCCGTCGGGGCTCACGCGCGGCACGCAGGTCGTGCTCGGCCTCTTCGCGCTCACGGTCAACGCGGCCGTCTACACCTGGCTCTGGCGGCGCGCGGTCGGCGCGCGCCGTAGCCACCCCGGCGCGGCGCGCTCCTAGCGCGCGCTCTCGTAGTCGCGCTCTACCTCGCCGGCGTGACTCTCGCCGGCGGCCTCGAGGCTTTGGCCTCGGCCCCGCCGATCCGGCGCCCGCCTGCCGCGGACCCGCTGGGGTGGTTCAATCACTACACCGGCCAGGCCAGGTGGCGCGCCCTAGCGGGCGGCCCCGCGGAACGCGCGCTATCTTCGTCCCTCGATGCCGGACCGCCACGCAGGACCCGCAATCGTGCTCCGCCCCGATGGCGACTTCGAGGTGACCCGGAGCGCCTCGCGGCTCGAGCGGTGGAGCTGGGCGCTCTACGACTTCGCCAATACCATCTTCTCGATGAACATCGTGACCCTGTACTTCTCCGTCTGGGTCGTGACCGACCTCGGGGCGGGAACCGGCGGCTACGCCGTGGCGTCGAGCGTCTCGTCCCTGCTCGTGGCGCTCAGCATACCATTCTTGGGCGTGCTCTCCGACGAGCGGCGGCGCCGCAAGCTCTGGGTCGTGTGGTTCACGCTCCTCTGCGTCGCCTCCACCGCGCTCCTTGGGGTCGTGGGGGAGGGCGCTGGGCCCGCGAGCGGCGTGCTGCTGCCCGCGCTGGCCATCTTCGTCGTGGCCAACTACGCCTACCAGGGCGCGCTGCCCTTCTACAACGCGATGCTGCCGGAGCTCGTCCCCGCGGCGGAGCACGGGCGCCTCTCCGGCTTCGGCACCGCGCTGGGCTATGTGGGCTCGATCGCCGGGATGTTCTTCATCGCGCCGTTCTTCAACGGCGCCTTCCCCGTGCTCGGCCCACTCCCAGAGGGCGCGCTGCAGGTGCTGCGGCTGGTACCGTTCACGGAGGAGCCCGGCCGCGCCGCGACGTTCGTCCCCACCGCGCTCGCATTCCTGCTCTTCTCCTTGCCGCTCTTCGTGGTCTGCCGGGATCACGTTCCCGTGCCGCGCGCGGCTTGGCCGCCCACCACGCGGGCACGTCCGTTCCGCCAGGTGGCGCGCGCGCTAGTGGACACGCGGCGTCATCCGGGGCTGTTGCGCCTTTTGCTCGCCTCGCTCTTCTACCACGACGCCATCGGCACCGTGATCGGATTCATGGCGGTCTACACCGTCGTAGTGATGGGCTTCCGCGAGGGATCCGAGGTGACGCTCTTCGTCGTGCTCACGATCCCCTCGATCATCGGCGCGGCTGTCATCGGCTGGCTGTGCGACCGGCACGGCCCCAAGCGCACGCTGCTCGGCGTGCTGGTCGGCTGGACGGCGCTCCTCGTCGCGGTGATCGCGGTGCAAGGGCAGGCACAGTTCTGGCTCGTGGGCGCGATGGTCGGGTTCGTCTTCGGCGGGATCTGGACCGCGGAGCGGCCGCTCCTTCTTTCGCTCGTACCCGACGCAGAGGCGGGACGCTATTTCGGGCTCCTGGTGCTCTCGGCGCGGACGGCGGCCGTCGTGGGGCCGCTGGGCTGGGCACTCATCGTCGAGGTCCTGCTCGGCGCAAGGAGTCCCCAGCTCTCCTACCGCGTGGCCATCGGCACGCTGGTGGTGTTCATGGCGATCGCCGCGTGGCTGGTGGCCGGCGTGCCGGACAGGCGGTCGGCCCCCTCGCCCCCAGAGCCTTAGTTTGCCATGTCGGAGGCACCTTCCGCCGCTGGAACTCCGCGCGCGGTAAGAGGCCCGCCGTGGACCGAGTGGTTCCTAGGTTCCCGCCCCGATCTTCCTGCGCTGGAGCCTCGTCACGCCGACGAGGCCCAAGAGCCAGTCGAACGGACCTCCCGAACACCGAGCGAGACCTTCGACCGCCGAGCCAGCGGCGTAGGATGCGCGCAGAACTCGACCCGCGCCTCGCCCACGACGAGCGAGCGACGCCGCTGACGGCTCGCCCATCGCCGCCCGCAGATCCTCGAGCCTGAACACCGCGTGCGTGGCAAGGAATCGGTTGGTGCCGAAGGCCGCAGCTTGACGTTCTGTGCTCATATGAGGTAACAGCTACCCCTTGTGAACACATGATGTCAACTCCTGGCGCCCCGCGCTGGTGGCTCGTCGCGGCAATGAGCGTGAGCGTCTTACCTGCTGGTGTACGTGGGGACCTGCATCGTAGTCGTCCGTATCGGTGCGCGGAAGCCGGAGCCGGCGCCGGTCGTGGAGTGAGCGGGCTCACCTATCCCCCATCACCTTGATGATGACCCTCTTCCGCCGCTGGCCGTCCCACTCACCGTAAAACACCCTCTGCCACGGCCCGAAGTCGAGCTTCCCCTTGGTGATCGGCACGATGACCTCGTGTCCGACCGTGAGGCTCCTGAGGTGCGCGGCCGCGTTGTCCTCGCCCGTGTCATTGTGTTTGTACCGCTTCGGGTCCCACGGCGCCACGGTGTTCTCCAGCCAGTGCAGGATGTCGTGCCACAGCCCCGACTCGTGGTCGTTCACGAACACCGACGCGCTGATGTGCATCGCCGAGACGAGGACGAAGCCTTCTTTCACGCCGCTCTTCTCGACCTGCTCCTCGACCTGGTCGGTGATGTCGATGATCTCTTGTCTTTTCTTGGTCTCGAACCAGAGGTAGTGCGTGTGTGCGGTCATCTCTCACCTTGCCTCTCTCTTTCTCACCTCATCACCTCATCACTTATCTCCAATCGCCCATCACGTATCACCCATCACCTATCACTTCCCCTTCTCCCCTCGCAATCACCGCCGCGCAGGTCTGGTGCCCCACGGCATTGAGGCCGGTCCGGAACATGTCGGGGATGCGATCCACGCCCAGCAGCAGAGCGATGCTCTCCACCGGCAGCCCCACGGCCAGCAGCACTGGCGCCGTCGTGAAGACCGTCGCCGACGGGACGGCCGCCACCGAGAAGGTCATGAGGAACGACGAGAAGACGGCGACGGCGAGAAGTGTTGCGGACAGGTGGATTCCGTAGAGCGACGACACGAACACGACCGCCGCCGCCTGGTAGATGGCGCTCCCCGGGCGGTTGAGCGTCGCCGCGAGCGGCACCACGAAACTCGCCACCGCCGGCGAGATCCGAAGCGTTCCGACTGCCGACTGCATCATCGTCGGCAGGGCGGCCATCGAGGAGCAGGTGGTGAACGCCACCGCCGTTCCCGGCGAGATCGCCCGGGCGAACCAGCCGAGCTTCACCCTCACGAAGAGCCGGGCCGCCGCGCCGTAGCCGAACCACGCGAACAGCGTGGTCGCGACCACGATGGTGACGATGAACGCCGCGAGGCTGCGCAGCACGTCCAGCCCGAACCGCGCTGCCACCGCCGCCGACAGGCACAGGATGCCGACCGGCGCGAGGAACATTATCCAGCCGACCA
>JAUYOW010000117.1 GCA_030697825.1 Gemmatimonadales bacterium
CGCCTGTTCGTCGCTCCCCGCTCCTCGCTCAGCCTCACCAACGCTGCCGAGGGCGGTGCCCGGGAGATCATCCGGATCTTGGTCGCCGACACCGGCGTCGGCATTCCCTCCGAACTCCTCCCCCACATCTTCGATCCCTTCTTCACCACCAAGGAGAAGGGGACGGGCCTCGGGATGGCCATCGCCCACCGGATCATCGAGGACCACAACGGGGCTATCGAGGTCTCCTCCCGCGTCGGCGAGGGAACCACCTTCAGACTGACCCTGCCGGTCCAGGCTGCGAACGTGGAAGCTCCCGCCCCGCCTCCCTCCGAGGCGGTCGCGCCCCCCCCCTCCAGCGCCCGGCAGTCCCCGCTCCCGCGCCCATAACCGCCTCCCCTTCCCCCTCCGCCTCCGCCCCCACGCCCTCGACCGCCACCTCCACGCCCGCGGCCCACAGGACCAGGCGGGCCCAGTCTCGGCCCGTCGTGTCGTACACGCCCCCCGAACGCCGCGGCCACCGCACCAGGGCCGCGAGCACAGCCTTGGAGCTGTACCAGATCGTGCCGATGACGAGTGCTACGAGGAAGGGGATGGTGCGCACCGTCAGCCCCGCGGGAAGTGGTCGAAGCCGGCTGGAAGCGAGACCGCGTGGCCACCCGATGTCGCACGCAGGCCGAGCGTCTCCTCGAAGACACCGATGACGGTGACCGCCACTGGCGCGTGCGAGAGGTCCTGGTCGGTCACGTCCGCTGGGAGTGCCGCGAGCAGCTCGTACTCCTCCCCGCTCCGCGCGGCGAAGCGCCAGGCCGGCTCACCCAGCCGTTCCGCGGCGGCCGCGGCGGCGGCCAGCACGGGGATGCGATCCACCCACAACGATGCGCCGACTTCCGAGGCGGCAAGCAAGTGCCTGAGATCTCCGACCAGCCCGTCGGAGATGTCGATCATCGCCCGCGCGCGGTGAGACGCGAGGAACCTGGCTACGGCGTGGCGCGGCGCGGGCCGCGCGAACCGCGCGCGGGCCTCGACCGAGGGGTGGTCCCCAGCCTGCCACGCGGAAAGCGCCGCCAGCGGTCCGCCGAGTGAGCCGGTCACGACGAGTCGGTCCCCCGGCCTCGCACCGCGCCGCGGCACCGGCGCCGGCGCGCGGCCGATGACGCAGCAGTCCAGGAGCAGCTGGTCGGCGCGGGAGAGATCGCCGCCTGCGATGAGCGCACCGGCATCCGCGGCCGCGTCTCCCACGCCATCCGCGATCGCGTCCACGACAGCGTCGCTCTCGTCTGCCGGGATCCCGAGCGAAAGAAGCAGCACCATGGGCTCCGCGGCCACCGCGGCCAGGTCGGACAATGCGGCTGCCGCCGCACGATACCCGATCTCCGCGGGTTCGATCCAGTCGCGCCGGAAGTGTACGCCCTCGACCGACAAGTCCACCGAAACGGCCAGGATCTCGCCGCCGGCTTCGATCAGCGCGCAGTCGTCGCCCAAGCCGTGCGCGCGCTCGCGCCACCGCTCCGCCATCCGCCGGATGCGGTCGAACTCGCGGCCGGGCCCGAGAGGAGTGTCAAGCATCGCGAGGCCGTTCCGCCCCGATCACGGGACCAACACACTTTTCGAATACCTCACCAGCCCCACCGGCGTCGCCACCCACACGTGGTCCCGGCCCGCGGCGATGTCGCTCACCGGCTGAGGGACATCGCCGGGCAAGGTGAGCGCGTTCCACACGTTGCGCGCCGGCTGGAAGAACGCGAACCCATTGGTGCCCGCGATCCAGAAGCCGTCGCGGTCGGCTGCCATCGCGGTGATCCGCCCCACCGAAGGCCCGGGTGGATCCAGGACCCGCCATTCTTCGCCGGCGCGCACCGCCAGACGCGACTCCGTCGCGACCACGAGCGTCTCGGCCTTGATCGCCAAGGCGACGACCGGCTCGCGGAGCAGGAGCGGCCCCACTACCGCCGCCGGCCGCGCATCGCCCGGCAGAATGGCTTCGAGGCCGAATGCCGATCCGATCCACAGCGTGTCGGCGCGGTAAGCCAGCGCGAGCACGGCGCCATCGCCGCCCACCGGCGTGACCGGCGTGCGCGCTCCCGAATCCGGCGCGAACGCGAGGCCGCGGGAGGTGCCGATCCAGACGCCACCGGGCGCCGGGGCGAGCGCCCGCGCGTCGTCGGATGGGAGGCCGTCGCGCGTGACGAAGCGCCGCAACTCGCCGCTCCGCCGCTCGATGCGAAGCGCACCCTGGTCGGTGGCGGCCCACAGCGCGAGCGGCGTCATGACGAGCCGCCGCACCACGTTCCCGGGCAGCCCGGCGAGCCCTTGGCCCTCGTAATAGGAGAACGTCGTCAGGTCGTCACGCAGGCACGCGATGCCGCGCCTGCCTCGGGTGAAGCGCGTGTCGCTCCCCGCGCACACCTGCCCCTGAAAGACCGCCACGCCGCCGGCGGCGAGGCTTGGCAGCCCGGACTCGAGCCGGTCGAGCGCGTAGGTCGCGAGGTCCAGGCGGAAGACCCCGTTGCCGCTGGTCCCGATGAACACTTCGTTGGTCACGGGCACGGTCGCGGCGGCCGTCATCGCGTAGGTGCGCAGCTGATCGTCGCGCTCGATCCGCATGCGGACCACGTCGAGCGCCGGCGCGCGGGCGAGGAGCTGAGACATGGTCAGCGAGGCCAGTCGCCTTCCCGGGGCGGGCACGTCCAGGGCCCGCTCGGCGGCAACCCCGCCGCGCGGAACGAAGTACCACCCGCCACCCGCATGGAAGTAGGCGCCGCGCGAGGGATTGCTCGCGTCGAGCGCGACCTCGTCCACCGCGCCGGGCAGCGGACCGGAGTCCCAGCGACGGCCCAGCGGCTGGTACGATATCCAGCGTCCCGTCGCGCCGAGCCATGCGGTGTCGTCGCCGGGGTCGGCGGCCATCGCGGTGATCGGTCCGCCGGGGAAGCCGTCCATCGCGCCGAGCGTCTCACGCCAGGCCATGAACGCGCGATCGTAGACGGCGAGGCCCTGCGGCGTAGCGGCGTACACGACCGCGCGGGTGGCGGCGAGGGCGGTGACGCGGGAGAGGTCGGTGACTAGGGCGCGGTCTTCGGGGCGCCACAGTCGCGATGGTGCGATCTGGGCGAGGATGGATGAGACAGGGGAGAAATGTGAGAAAGGGGAGAAAGGGGAGAGAGGGGAGAAAGGGGAGAGAAGGAGTAGGGCCGCCAAGCGCCGTCTCCAAGTCCTAACCACCTCTGCCCTGCTCTCCTTCGTCCGCATCGCCGTCAGTGCACTGCCGGCGGCTCGAGCCTCGCCAGCACCGGAGGATCCACCGACGGTCCCTTCTCCGCCAGCTCGCGCCAGAGCGGGCTGAGCACACCGAGGAGGTCGTCCGGGCGCAGGGTGCGCACCGAGCGGTGCTGGGCCACGTCCTCCGCGGCGCGGCCGTGTACATGCGCTGCCGCCGCGCCGGCGATCTGCGGGGGCGCGCCGCGCGCGAGCCAACATGCGGCCATCCCCGCGAGGACGTCGCCGGTTCCGCCGGTTGCGAGCCCGGGGTTACCCGACGCGCTGACGAGCGGCGGCAGCTGGGGCGCGGCGATCACCGTCGGAACGCCCTTGAGGAGCACGCACTGCCGCACCCGGTCCGCCGCGGCGACGGCGGCGCCGAACGGGTCGCGGCGGGTCCGCTCCGCCAGGTCGGGGAAGAGCGCGGCGAACTCGCCGCGGTGCGGCGTGAGCAGCGCGCGGCGTCCCGTCAGCAGGCCGCGCAATTCGTCGGCCGCGCCGCGGAAGGCGTGCAGGCCGTCTGCGTCGATCAGGATCGGGCAGGTCGTGCCGCGGATGACCGCGCGGGCGAAGGCGTCGCGCGCCGACCCGCGGCCCAGCCCCGGGCCGAGGACCACGGCGTCGGCCCATTGGAGCGCCTCGGCGACCGCGTCCTCACCCGCGTCCACCAGCGCGGACGGCACGGCCATGATGTCGGGGTTGCTCGCCTGCGACGCGCGCACCGTCATCTCGTGCGCGACCATCTTCACCAGGCCTGCGCCCGAGCGCTGCGCCGCCTTGGCCGAGAACACCGCGGCGCCCGCCATCCCCTCGTTGCCGCCCACGACCAGGACGCGGCCGCGTTCGCCCTTGTGCATCTCGGCGCTGAAGGGCGAGAGGACCTCGCGCAACCAGCCGTCCGTCACCATGCCGGGCCACGCCGGGTCGGGCGGCGGGAAACCCACGTCGGCGACGACGATGGCCCCACATACGGTGCGCTGGAGCAGGTGTCCGCGACGGAACGCGCCGAAGGTCACCGTGAGCGCCGCGCGCACGCACGGCGCGTGCACCTCGCCCGTCGTCAGGCAGAGCCCCGTGGGGCCGTCCACCGCGACCACCGGGACGTTGAGGCGCATGATGCGCTCGACGCAGGCGGCCGCTACGTCCTTGGGCGCGCCCCGCGACCCGGTGCCGAGGATCGCGTCAATGGCGAGGCCCTGGCCGCCCCAGTGGTCGTCCGGACCCCCGAAGCGCACGCCATACATCCCCGCGAGGATGCGGTTCTCTCCGTTGTCCGGCGACGTCTCGCCGGGGACGGGAACGCAGGTGACGGAGACCCCGAGCGCGGCGAGTGCGCGCGCGGCTACGTAGCCGTCACCGCCGTTGTTCCCCTTCCCGCACACCACGATCACGCCGTCGCCGAGGTGCGCACCGAACTCCCGCGCGACCAGCGAGGCCACGGCGCGACCCGCCGACTCCATGAGCACGCGGCTCGGGATCTTGGCGAAGTCGCGCGCGAAGCGGTCCCACTCGGCGGCTTCCGCCGCCGACAACACGGGCACGACACTCATCGCACTATCACTCCCGCGTATCCCACGGTCTGGCGGTCGTCACCGGTCACCATCCCCGAGTGGCTGTAGTGGATGAGCTCGCCCTTCGTCGCGCCCAGGAGCCGCGCCGCGTGAAGGACTGCGGCGGCAGGCACGCGCCCGCACATCGTGACCCGGTGCTTCTTCGTGACCTCGAGCAGCGCCTCGCCGTCGAGCCGCTCGATGGGCTCGAGCGCGAGCCGGTCCTTCGCGCCGCCCACCTCCGCCGACTCGTAGTGGTTCATGTCGGAGCTGGCGACCAGCAGTACCGGCTCCGTCGCGTCCCGCACGACTTTCGCGAGCGCCTCGCCCAGGGCCCGGGTGCGCGGCCAGTCGTCCCAGCCGAGGACGATCGGAACGACCATCACGTCCGGGCACCGCGCCATGAGGAACGGCAGCTCGACCTCGACCGCATGCTCGCGGAGGTGCGCGTCCGGGTCGTCCTCGAGGAACTGGCAGGCCGCGAGGAGCGCCGCCGCGAGGGTCTCGTCCACCGGGACCTCTCCGGCCGGCGTGACCAGGGTACCGACCGCGTACACGCTCCCGGCATGGACCGCCTTCCCGGCGCCGGTGTGGTTGGGCCCGACCACGATGCAGCGCCGCGGCACGTCGACCCGCGCGAAGACCTCCGCGGCGGTCCGACCGGAGTAGACGTAGCCGGCGTGCGGCGCGATGGAGGCGATGGCGGGCGACGGCGCGGCCTCGACGTCACCCAACAGCGATTGGACGGCGGCGAGCAGCGCCGCGGGCTGCGCCGGATAGAAGAGACCGGCGACGGCGGGGTGGCGGATGCGCAAGCGACTACTTGTGCGACTGGCCGATGGTGCGGCCGAACGAGATCTCGCCGTTATCGATGCGGATGTTGAAGCCGCACTCCGGATTGGTACACACCCAGGCCTTGTAGGTGATGGGAGCGCCGTCGCGCCCGTAGTCGGAGAGCGGGATCAGCATCCCCGCTGAACATTTCCTGCACGGGGGCCATTCGCGTTCCATGGCAGCCACCTCCTCCCAGCGCCGCTACACCCGCCTGATTTCCTCCCGCCAGGCGCCCCAGGGGTATCCCGCCTCGAATGCATCCGAGAAAGCGTAGATGCCGATGAAGTCCTCGATGCGGTCGGTCTCCTGCGCCTTCAGCAGTCCCACCTCGATGAGCGTGAATACGATCTCGCCGATGTCGCTGGTGGCCAGGATGCCCCAGTGCTCGAGGACGGACCGGGCGAGCAGGCCGTACTGGTCCCGCGCGAAGTCGCGGCAGGCGCCCGCCAGCTCCTCGCCGGTCACGTGCCGGCGCTCCGCCAACCGCCCCTGGTGGTACTCGAGCGCCGCCAGCACGAAGAGATAGGCGCGCTCGTCGTAGCGGCCCGAGCGGTCGCGGATCCGCGCCAGCACGTCGTCGGCGAACTCGAGCTGGCTCAAGCGAGCCCCTGGACGGTCTTCATGATCATGGGCACAACCTATGTACCAACGGGGAAGCGGGTCAAGCGAGGAGGGCCGCCGGGCGTGCCGGCAGACCGTAGAGCGGGAACCGCTCGGCCAGCTCCAGCACCTCACCCTTCACCCGTTTCAACCCGGCCTCGTCGGCGCGGCCCGTGATGGCGCGGTCGATCAGCCCGCCGATCGTCCGCATCTCCGGCTCCTTCATGCCACGGGTGGTCAGCGCCGGCGTGCCGATCCGGACCCCGCTGGTCACGAAGGGTGACTGGGTGTCCCCGGGCACGGTGTTCTTGTTGACGGTGATCCCAGCGCGGCCGAGGGCTTCCTCGACCTCCTTGCCGGTGAGGCCCTTGGCGCGCAGGTCCACTAGCAGGAGGTGGGTGTCCGTGCCACCGGAGACCAGCGCGTACCCGCGCTCGATGAGGGCGTCGCCGAGGGCGCGTGCGTTGGCGACGATCTGTCGCGCGTAGTCCTTGAACGACGGTTGGAGCGCTTCGCCGAAGGCGACGGCCTTGGCGGCGATGACGTGCATCAGCGGACCGCCCTGCGAGCCGGGGAAGATCTCCTTGTCCACCGTCTTGGCATGCTGCTCGGTGCACAGGATCAGGCCGCCACGCGGGCCGCGCAGGGTCTTGTGGGTCGTGCTGGTCACGATGCCGGCGTGGGGCACCGGCGAGGGATGGACACCGGCGGCCACCAATCCGGCGAAGTGCGCCATGTCCACGACCAGCACCGCGCCGACCTCCCTGGCGATCGCGGCGAACGCGGCGAAGTCGATCACCCGCGGATAGGCGCTGCCGCCCACGACGATGACCTTGGGCTTCTCGGCGCGAGCCAGGCTCTGCACCTGGTCGTAATCGATGATCCCGGTGTCCTCCCGCACGCCGTACTGCACGGCGCGGAACATCTTCCCCGACTCGCTGGGCGCCGCCCCGTGGGTGAGGTGGCCGCCGTGGCGCAGGGCCATGCCGAGGAGGGTGTCGCCCGGCCGCATCACGGCCAGGTAGGCGGCGAAGTTGGCCTGCGATCCGCTGTGCGGCTGGACGTTAGCGTGCGCCGCGCCGAAGAGCTGTTTGGCGCGCACGATGGCCAGCGTCTCGACCTCGTCCACGATCTCGCAGCCGCCGTAGTAGCGCTTGCCCGGGTATCCCTCGGCGTACTTGTTGGTCAGGGACGAGCCCATGGCGGCGAGCACCGCCGGGGAGGCGAAGTTCTCGGAGGCGATCAGCTCCAGGCCTTCGGCCTGGCGCGCCGTTTCGCGGGCGATGATGGCGGCGACCGCGGGGTCGGAGGCGAGGAGGTCGGGGGAGGGCTCGACGGGGTTCATGGAGGTCATACCCAGGTCCTCTTCAGCTTCCCCACCGCGGCGATCCGACGCTCGGCCAACCGGTCCGCCGCTCGGTAGGTCGGAAGCCCCTCCTCCTTCGCGAGCTCGAAGACCTTGAGCATGGTGTCGTAGATCTCGCCCGCCTTGCGGTGGGCGCGCTCCGCCGACCACCCCTCCAGCTCGCCGTTCACGTTCATCAGCCCGCCCGCGTTGATCACGTAGTCCGGCGCGTAGAGGATGCCCCGCTTCTCCAGCTCGTCGCCGTGCCGCGGCTCGGCCAGCACGTTGTTCGCGCCGCCGGCGATCACCTTCACCTTGAACTGCGCCAGCGTCCTGTCGTTCACGACCGCGCCCAGCGCGCACGGCGCGAAGATGTCGGCCTCCACCCCGTAGATCTCGTCCGGCCTCACCGCCCTCGCCTTGAACTCGTCCACCACCTTTTTGACCTTCTCCGCCGCGATGTCGGTGACGACGAGCTTCGCGTCCTCCTCCGCAAGGTACTGGCAGAGGTAGTAGCCCACGTGGCCGCACCCCTGCACCGCGACCGTCTTCCCCTTCAGCGAGTCGCTCCCGAACTTCGAGAGGGCCGCAGCCTTGATGCCGCGATAGACGCCGTGCGCCGTCACCGGCGAAGGATCCCCCGAGCGGCCCTGGAGCCCCACCACGTGGTCGGTCTCGAGCTTGATGTAGTCCATGTCCGGCGGGCTGGTGCCGACGTCCTCGGCGGTGATGTACCGCCCTTTCAGCGACTCGACGAACCGGCCGTGGGCCCGGAAGATCGCCTCGCGGTCGATCCCCTTCCCGTCGGCCATGATGACCGACTTGCCACCGCCCAGGTTGACCCCGGCGACCGCCGCCTTGTAGGTCATCCCCTTGGAGAGACGCAGCGCGTCAATGACCGCTTCATCCTCGGACGCGTACTTCCAGTAGCGCGTGCCCCCCAGCGCCGGGCCGAGCGTGGTGTTGTGTATGGCGATCAATCCGCGATAGCCGCTCGAGGGCTCGTGGCAGAACAACAACTGCTCGTGGTCGTGCTCGGCCAACAGCTCGAAAAGCTCCATTGAAGCGTCCGGTCTCCGTTAGGCGTTCGCCAGCAGCTCGCGCGCGATGATCACGCGCTGGATCTCGGATGTCCCTTCATAGATCGTGATGACCTTGGCGTCCCGCATCAGGCGCTCGACCGGGTAGTCGCGCATGTAGCCGTACCCGCCGAAGACCTGCACCGCCTCGGTCGTCACCCGCATCACCATCTCGCCCGCGAACAGCTTCGCCATGCTGGTCCACGCGGCGCTCTGGTCACCGGCGTCGTGGCGCCGCGCAGCCTCGTAGAGGAGAGCGCGCGCCGCGGCCAGCTCCGTGGCCATCGTGGCCAGCTTGAACTGGATGGCCTGGTACTGCGCGATGGCTTCTCCGAACTGCTTCCGCTGCTTGGCGTACGCAACGGCGTGCTCGAGCGCTGAGCGCGCGATGCCGCACGCCTGCGCGCCCACCCCCAGCCTCCCACCGTCCAGCGCCTGGAGCGAGTAGATGAAGCCGCGCCCCTCCTCGCCCAGCAGATGATCGGCCGAAAGCTTCAGGTCCTGGAAGAAGACCGACGTCGTGTTCGACGCGCGCAGCCCCATCTTGTCCTCGGGCTTGCCGACCAGGTAGCCGGGTGCGTCCGTGGGCACGATGAATGCGCTGATGCCGTGTGCCCCGCGCCGGTCGCCTTCGCGGTCCGTGCGCACCATCGCGACCACCACGCCCGCGGTGCCGCCGTTGGTAACCCACGCTTTGGCGCCGTTCAGGACCCATCCGTCGCCCCCGCGTACGGCCTGCGCGCGCAGGCTCGCCGCGTCGGAGCCCGACTCCGACTCCGAGAGCGCGAACGCGCCCAGCAGCTCGCCCCGCGCCATCGGCTTCAGCCAGCGCTCCTTCTGCGCTTCCGAGCCGTTCCGTAGCAGCATCTGCGTGGGGAGCGAATTGTGCACCCCCATCGAGATGGCGGTGCTGCCGTCACCCGCCGCGATCTCCTCCAGCGCGAGCAGATACGTTAGGGTGTCGAGGCCGAGACCGTCGTACTCCTCCGGGATCAGCATCCCGAAGAAGCCCAGCTCGGCGAGCTTCTGAATGACGTCGCGCGGGAAGTGCTTCTCGGCATCCCAGCGCGCGGCGTGCGGCGCGAGGTTCTCGCGGGCGAAGTCGCGTGCCAGCTCCTGGATCTGGCGCTGGGTGTCGTTGAGCGTCGCGGTCATGAGTGGGGGTAGAACCCTCGTCCCGTTTTCCGTCCCAGGTGTCCAGCGGCCACCATCCTCTTGAGCAGCGGGCAGGCACGGTACTTGTCGTCGCCCAGCCCCTCGTGCAGCACGTTCATGATGGCCAGGCAGGTGTCGAGCCCGATCAGGTCGGCGAGGGCCAGCGGCCCCATCGGGTGGTTCATGCCGAGCTTCATCACCGTGTCGATGGACTCGGCATTCGCCACGCCCTCCATGAGGCAGAAGATCGCCTCGTTGATCATCGGCATCAGGACGCGGTTGGAGACGAAGCCCGGATAGTCGCTCACCTCGACCGGCGTCTTGCCCAGTTGCCGCGCCACGTCCATCACGACCGCCGTGGTCGAGTCGGAAGTTGTCTGACCTCGTATCACTTCGACCAGCGCCATCACCGGCACCGGGTTCATGAAGTGCATGCCGATGACGGCCTCCGGCCGCGACGTCTTCGCCGCCAGGCTCGTGATCGAGATGGAGCTGGTGTTGCTGGCGAGGATGGCGGTCTTCGGGGCGAGCCGGTCCAGCTCGGCGAAGAGGGAGAGCTTGAGGTCACGGTCCTCGGAAGCGGCCTCGATCACGAGCTCGCCGTCCGCCGCCGCCAGCTCGGTCGAGGTCGTGATGCGCGCGAGGGCCGAGTCGCGGTCCGCCTCGGTGGCCTTACGCTTCGTGATCTGCCGGTCGAAGTTGCCGCGGATTGCCGCCAGGCCCTTCTCGATCGCCGTAGCGGATACGTCCACGAGTTTCACATCCCAGCCCCGGTGCGCGAAGACATGGGCGATGCCGCTGCCCATCTGCCCCGCGCCCACGACCGCCACCTTCTTCACTCGGCCGTCCCACCGAATGCGACGAGCGCGCTCAGCGGAGCGCGCGCGCGGTGGGGAGGAGGCGCCGGATAACCAGCGCGGCGACGGCCACCTTCAACAGGTCTCCCAGGATGAACGGGACGAGTCCCATGGCGATCGCGCTTTGGGCGCTTCCGGTGAGCACGAGGAGCTGGGCCGCGCCGCCGACGTGAATGGTGACGATGCCGGCCAATGCGGCGAGGGTGGAACG
>JAUYOW010000118.1 GCA_030697825.1 Gemmatimonadales bacterium
GATCGGGCTCCAGGTCGGCCTCGGCGGTGGCCGGTTGAAGCCGCGTTATCACTACGTAGGGTTGCCGTACACCGTGCTGCTCGACGCGGAGGGCCGGGTGATCCGCCGCTGGTCCGGCTACACCGGGCCCGGCCAGATCGCGGCCGAAGGGGCGCTCATCGCGGACGAGCTGGCGCGCGCGCCGGCTGCAGCGCACCATCACCACCACCACTGAGGCCCCAAGGCCGCTGTCCCCTCATGACCACCTGGCGCCGGCCGCCCACTCCATGAACGTGGTCGGGCGAATCCCATACGTCTTGGAGTTGGCCGCGATGTCCACCTCGTAGGCTGAGGACAGGCCATGAACTGGGACATTCCCACAATCTCAACCATCTCGACATTGGCGGGGCGGCGGAGCCCTACGATAGCCACGATGACGGGGCCATGGTTCTGGACGTTCCCTTCGACCCGGCAGCAATGAACGTCCCCGCCGACCCCAACGCAGCTGGCGGAGTCATCGAATCCGGTCGATCACTCAGGGCTGGGTAATAAAGGCGACGATGCGCATCGCGTGGCCGCACCGTGGACACCGGAGCTGGTTGCCGGTGCAGCAGCTCCGCCCAACGGTGGCGGGCTTCCTGGAGCGCGGGCGGCAGCGACTCCGCCGCCACGGCCGGGGCCGGCTCGGGGGCGCCAGCCCGGCGCCGGATGCCGCGGGTCCGGTTGGCGTACCAGCCGTAGTAGCGCTGGAGCACTTGGCCCTTGTTGGGGATGTGGCTCACCACCCGCGCCAGGAACTCGAGGGCCTCCAGCGTCTCCGCGCCCGCCGTGGGGCCGCTCGCCTTGTCGGACTGATAGGTGACCGTGCCGGTGTCCGCCCCATACGCCAGTCGGCCGAGCGCCAAAGGGTGCCGCGCGCAGTAGCGGGCCAGCCGCACGGCAAGCAACATCTCCCTCGTGCGCCACCTGGGCCCGATGATGCGACGCGATGGCGCGTTCCTCTCGCTGACCTACATGGCCGGCGAGCGCGTGATCCCGGGCTACGGCGGCGGGATGTCGTCGGCCAAGGCGGCGCTCGAAGCCGACACGCGAACGCTCGCCTACGAGGCGGGCCGCCGCTTCGGCGTCCGGGTGAACGCCATTTCGGCCGGACCCTGGGCGTCGCGCGCTGCCTTGGCCATCGGGTTCATCGAGCAGATGATCGCGTACACCACCGCCAATTCCCCCCTCCCCCGGCCGATCCACGCCGAGGACGTGGGATACGCGGCGGCGTTCCTCGCGAGTCCTTTCGCCAAGGCGATCACGGGCTCGATCGTGTACGTCGACAGCGGCTACCACATCATGGGAATGGCCGTGGCGCCGCAGCCGCCGCCCGCAACGCCCTAAGCCCCCCCACCGTCACGGTCCCGCAGGCAGGGGAGCCTCGACTCTCAACGCGGAGACCGGCGCCGATACCTCCGGCCGGCCGGCCACGACCCGGAGCGCTCGCACCGCGTCCCGCGCAAACGTCTTCCCCGCGCCCTTTTCGATCTCCTCGAGCGCCTGCCACCTGGGGAACGCCGGGCGGACCGGCGTCGCCATCTGCAGCGTCTCGAACGAGTCCGCGACGGCCAGGATCTTCACCGTGAGCGGGAGGGGCAGCGCGTCGGCGGCCCAGGCGTCACCGACGATCTCGTAGTAGTGGCCGTACTCGGCGATGACCTGGGCCGCACCGTGCATGGCGCGGGCCACGGAGACCCGTCCCTCGCTCTCCGAGCGCGCCAGCAGCCGGACCAGACGCTGATCGCGGGTCCCCACTTCGTGCAGCAGGCCTGCGACCCGCAGGTTCTCGAGGTCCTCTTCCGGAAGCTTCAGCTCGCGCGCGATCGCCACCGCCAGCTCCGCCACTCGGTTGCTGTGCCCCAGCTGGTACTTCTCCGTCGACTCGATGTGGAAGGCGAGGATCTCGAGCGTGGCCAGGTACGCATTCTTCGCCTCGGCGAGCCGCGCCGCGCGCTGCTCCGCCAGGGTGCCGACGACGTAGCCGGTGAGGATCAGGAATCCCGCCCACGGCACCAGCCCGAGCAGCGCACCCAGGGAGAAGCCGGGCAGCGTGTCCAGCCCCTGCACCGCCTGATAGAAAAAGACGAGGGACACCATGAACAAGCCCGACAGCACCGCGAAGCGCCGACCCCCGTAGAACCCGGCGAGCATCATCGGCAGGTAATAGAAGCTCAAGAACGCGAGCTTTTGCTCGACGAACGCGTTGATGACCAACATCGCGCCGACCAGCAGGAGCACAAAGGTCCGCTCGAAGTGGCGGAAGAAGAACAGCTTGGCGCGCTCCACCAGACTCGGATGGACCACAGTCAACCTCGGGGAGTTGTCGGGGGCGCAGACCCATAGTGGGCACTGAGCGGGCAAGATGCAATAGCGGGCGGACACACCGTGGGAAGTGGCAAGTGGTACTTGTCGGTCCTGGGCGGAGTTACGCCGCGCCGCCGCAACGCTACGTGCCTAGGGCTCCGCGGACGCTCGCTGGGCTAAACTCGACGACCTCGGCCCGCGCGACGCCCGCCCGCACGTACCGATCCTGGGCGACGATGGCTTCCAGGCTCGCCCGGTCGGGGGCGGCGGCCACGAGCACGCCGCCCGTCGGCGGGTCGCGACGCGCCCACGCCTGGAAGACGCCTTCCCGGGCGTAGCGCGCGCGCCGAGACGGACGCGCGCTTCGTGCGCTATCCACCCACCATCGCGGTAGACCGGCGCGGGCGCGTCACCACACCAGAGCCCGATTCCCTGCTCGCGCCGGTGGGCGACCTCGCGCGCGAGGCGTTCCCGCCGTTCGATGTCCCCGACCTGTCGGGCTCGCGGCTCACGCTTGCGGACCTCACGGGCAAGGTCGTCCTGGTGAACTTCTGGGCAAGCTGGTGCGCGCCCTGCCGCGAAGAGATGCCGGCGCTCGACTCGCTCCGGCGCACCTTCGACTCGACGCGGGTGGTCTTCGTAGCCCTGTCGGACGACGTGATCGAGTCATCAGCCCGGCGCTTCCTGACGGAGCACCCGATCGGGCTCCAGGTCGGCCTCGGCGGTGGCCGGTTGAAGCCGCGTTATCACTACGTAGGGTTGCCGTACACCGTGCTGCTCGACGCGGAGGGCCGGGTGATCCGCCGCTGGTCCGGCTACACCGGGCCCGGCCAGATCGC
>JAUYOW010000119.1 GCA_030697825.1 Gemmatimonadales bacterium
GGATCTTCGCCAACGCGCACATGGCGCCGCGCGACATCCGCGTCTGCTGCCTGCTCACCGAGGGCGCGGACGCCATCCTGCGCACCGCGATCACCCGGCTGGGGCTTTCCGCTCGGGCGTATCACCGGACGCTGAAGATCGCGTGGACGGTGGCGGACCTCGCGGCGGCGGCGGCCATCGAGCCGGCGCACGTCTCGGAGGCGATCCAGTACCGGACGCTCGACCGTGGCACAGGGTGATCTACTTGCATAAATGTGCACAGACAGGTATGCTTTTATGTATGCGGACGACGATTGACATCCCGGACCAGTTGTTCCGCCGGGCCAAGAAGGAAGCCGCCGAGGAGGGGGTGACCATGCGGGAGATCGTGCTGCGGGCACTCAAGGCACACTTCGGGCAGCCGCGGGCGACCGCCTACACGTTCGACTGGCGGGTGTGCGACGGCGAATGGAATCCGGATCTGCCGCTGCACAGCCGCGAAGCGCTTGAGGAGTACCTGGGCTCCTGGAGGTCGGATCTCTACGGATGATCGCCGTCGATACCAACATCCTGGTGTATGCACTGCACCCGGCCGCCCCTCAGCATGGCGAGGCGCTCGCGCGGGTGCAGCGCCTCGCCACCGGGCGGTCTCCCTGGGCGCTGCCGTTCCCCTGCATAGGGCAGTTCCTGCGCGTGGTCACGCATCGGGCGTTCCGCCCGGTCGTGCCGTTGGCCGTAGCCTGGCACGATCTCGTAACGCTCCTCGCGTCCCCGTCGGTCCAGCTGCTGACGCCGACCGATCGCCACCTGCCGCTGCTGCGTGAAGTGCTGGAGGAGAGCGGCGCGCGAGGCGATTTGGTCTACGACGCGCAGATCGTGGCCCTGTGCCTCGAATACGGCGTGCGGGAAATCCTGACGGCCGACAAGGACTTCCGGCGATTCACCGGTATCAAGGTCACGAACCCCTTCGCCTGATGCCCATCCTCACGTCCCGCGCTCCTTCGCCCCCGCTGGCCGAGCATCCGGAGTTCGCGGTGATGCTGGTGGTCACGCTGGAGCACTTCCACTGTACGCTCGGCGAAGTGCGCGAGGACTACTGGCTGGGCCGGGTGTGGCGCGCCCTGACCGGCGACCCGGTGCTGGCGGGCCGGGTGGCGCGCGCGGGGGTATCGAACGTGTTGCTGACGGGTGCCGAGCACGGCGCTCCGCCCGCCGGCCTGAAGGAGCGCGAGCGGCTGATCTTGCACGCGCATGATCGGATCGCGGCGGACACCGGCCGCCAGATGGATTCGCTTGGCGTGGCGCTCCGGTGGTCGGAGGGGCCGGTGACTGTGACGACGGCGCCGGTGCTCTCCCTGCTCGCCCAGGTGGTCGTGGACGACCCGCGGTGGAAAGACCTCGAGTGGTATGTCGGCGATCTCGGTGCCGTTCAGGTTCCGGTGGCCTACACTGCGGAGGCAGTGGTCGCGGCCTGAACGACCTCCTCGTCAATCACCGCTAGTCCAGGCGCGTTTCGGTCGTCCCATCGAACCAGTGGGGTGCGCCCGGGGCCAGGGCCAGGGCGACCCGGGCGCCCCGCCGGATCGACGGCGTAGTGCCGTCCAAACGCGCGGTGA
>JAUYOW010000120.1 GCA_030697825.1 Gemmatimonadales bacterium
GTGGACCAGTGCGAGACGTGTGGCACCGAGTGGTCGCTGCGGGTGTGCGCCACGTGCGGGCACGTCGGCTGCTGCGAGTCCGGCGGCGCCCACGCGCTCAAGCACGTCAAGGAAACGGGCCATCCGCTCATTCTCTCGCTGCCGTTGACGGAGCATTCGTTCCTGTGGTGCTACGCTTGCGACGACTACCTACGATGACCGCGTTGGTGGAGAGGTGAAGACGTTCCAGGCAATCGTGATCGGATCGGGCCAGGCCGGCAACCCTCTGGCGCACCGGCTGGCGGACAAGGGGTGGACGGTCGCGCTGATCGAGCGTGAGCATCTGGGCGGCTCCTGCATCAACTACGGCTGCACGCCGACCAAGACCATGCTCGCCAGCGCCCAGATCGCCCACTACGCCCGCCGGGCGGCCGACTTCGGCGTGCGGGTGGGGCCGGTTACGGTGGACCTCGCCACCGTGGTCAGCCGGAAGAACGCGATCGTCCAGCAGTGGCGGAGCGGGCAGGAGAAGCACGCCGCCAAGCGCCCCACCATCACCGTATTCCGCGGAGCGGCGCAGTTCGCGGCGCCGCACGCCGTAGAGGTGAACGGCGAGCAGTTGACCTCCGAGCACATCTTCATCAACACGGGCACGACCCCGCTGGTCCCGCCGATCGAGGGTATCGAGTCCGTCCCCTACCTGACGAACCGCAGCGTGATGGACCTTACGGAAGTCCCCGAGCATCTCGTCGTCGTCGGCGGGAGCTACGTCGGTCTGGAGTTCGGGCAGATGTTCCGGCGGTTCGGGAGCCGGGTCACGATCGTCGAGTACGCCGACCGGATCGTTCCCCGCGAGGACGCCGACGTCGCCGACGCGCTGCGCGCCGCGCTCGAGTCCGAGGGGATCGCGTTCCTCGTGCCGGCGGAGGCGACGAAGGTCGAGCGGAACGCCGCTGGAATCCGGGTGACGGTGAGGGATCGCCGGGACAGTACGAGCCGAGGGCTCGACGCGTCGCACATCCTGCTCGCGTCGGGCCGGCGGTCGAACACGGACGATCTGGGCCTGGACGCGGCTGGCATTGCGACGGCCGGCGGCTGGGTGAAGGTGAACGAATACCTCGAGACGAACGTGCCGGGAGTGTACGCCCTGGGCGACGTCACCGGCGGCCCCGCGTTCACTCACATCAGCTACAACGATTTCCAGATCGTGTTCCACAACCTGTTCAACGACCCGAAGCTGACGACGGCGGGCCGGCTCGTGCCGTACGCGCTCTTCACCGATCCGGAGCTGGGGCGGGTGGGCATGACGGAGAAGGAAGCCCGCGCCTCCGGGCGCAGCATCAAGGTCGGCTCGATCCCGATGAGCCGCGTCGCCCGCGCCATCGAGCGGAACGAGACGGCCGGCCTGATGAAGGTGGTCGTAGACGCCGACACCGACCGCATCCTCGGCGCGGCGATCCTCGGCACCGGTGGCGGCGAGCTGGTGCAGACGCTGATGGCGCTGATGATGGCGGACGCACCGTGGACGCTCTTCTACCGAGCGGTCTACATCCACCCGACCACGACGGAAGGGTTCTTCGCGCTGATGGACAGCGTGAAATAGTGGGGGGCGCGTGGCCGAGCTGAGTGACCTGTCCGTGCGCTGGCAGCTGTTCGTCAGGGCGTATCCGTGGCGCCGCATCGATCCCGTGCCCTTCGCGCCTCTCCGCAAGCCGTTGTCCGAGTGCCGGGTGGCACTGGTGTCGAGCGCGGGCTTCGTGGTGCGTGGCCAAGAGCCGTTCGACCAGCATCGGCTCGGCGGTGACCCCACGTTCCGCGAGATTCCGGCAGACGTGGACGCCGCGAGCTTGGTGGACGCGCATCGGAGCGAGGCGTTCGATCACACCGGGATGCTGCGTGATCCCAACCTGGCCTTTCCGATCGACCGGGTCCGGGAGATCGCGGCGAAGGGTCGCATCGGCTCGGTGAACCATCGGCACCTTTCGTTCATGGGCTCGCTGACGGCCACGGGTCGTCTCACGAAGCACACGGCGCCACGGGCGGCCGAGATGCTCGCGGAAGACGCCGTGAACGTGGCATTGCTGGTCCCCGTCTGACCGATGTGCAACCAGGCCGTGGGCCTGGTCGCGGCGGAGCTCGAGCGCCGGGGGATCGCCACGGTGGCCATCCAGCTGTTGCGATACGTGGCGCAGCGCGTTCGCCCTCCGCGCGCCTTGGTCGTCCCGTTCCCTCACGGCTATCCCCTCGACGCGCCGGCCGATCCGGCGCGGCAGCACGCGGTGATCGAAGCGGCGCTCCGGGTGCTCGAGGCCGGGGAGCTACGCCCCCCCGTGCTCGTCGAGTATCGCGTGGAGGACGCCGAGGCCACGGGCCGGGTTCCGAGCTCAGAATGCTGACGCGGTGCGGCCTTGCGGTACTCGCCTCGGTCCTCGTGGCCACGGCCGGCGCGGCGCAGGAATGGCGCACCGACTTCAGCCGCCACACTGTGCCGCTCGAGGAAATCGTGTCCGGCGGTCCTCCCAAGGATGGAATCCCGGCCATTGACCGACCGGCGTTCGAGTCGGTCGCGGAGGCGGACCGCTGGCTGGCCGAGCGAGAGCCGGTGATCGTCATGGAAATCGGGGACGAGGTGCGCGCCTACCCGCTCCAGATCCTCATCTGGCACGAGATCGTCAACGATATCGTGGGCGGCGAGCCCGTGACGGTGACGTTCTGCCCCCTGTGCAACACCGCGCTGGCATTCGACAGGGAAGTGGACGGGCGGGTGCTCGACTTCGGCACGACCGGTCGCTTGCGTCACTCGGACCTGGTGATGTACGATCGCCAGACCGAGAGCTGGTGGCAGCAGGCGACCGGCGAGGCGATCGTGGGCGCGTACGCGGGCCGCCGGCTGCGCTTCATCGCGGCGCCAGTGACGAGCTGGCGGGAGTTCAAGGTGGCCAACCCGCAGGGCCGCGTGCTCTCGCGGCGCACCGGTGTCAACCGCCCGTACGGGCGCAACCCGTACGAGCGCTACGACAGCCGCTCCTCACCGCTCTCGGGCTTCTTTCGCGGCGACACGGACGCCCGACTGCCGGCGATGGAGCGCGTGGCGGCCCTCGATCTGAATGGGCAGGCCGTGGCCATCGCGTTCTCGCTCCTGCGGACGCGAAGCGTGATCAACGAGCGCGTGGGCGACGTGCCGATCGTCGTGCAGTGGCTGCCGGGAACGGCGAGCGCACTCGACGCCGGCAATGTTCGGGACGGCCGGGACGTGGGCGCGACGGCCGTGTTCGACCGCCGCGTCAACGGCCGCACGCTTACGTTTGATCCCGCCGACGGCGACGGCGTGCGCGACCGCGAGACGCACAGTCACTGGGACCGCACCGGCCGCGCGACCAGCGGCCCGCTCGCCGGCCGGCGCCTCGTCGCGGTACCGCACGGCAACCACTTCTGGTTCGCGTGGGCGGCGTTCCGGCCCGACGCGCGGCTGGTTCGCTAATGGAGCGCACCCTCAGCAAGGCTCGGCGCCGGCCGCTGTCGCGCGTGGTAGCATGCGTCCTGACGGCCGTTTACGTCGCGGCACAGCCGGGTCTCGTGTGCGGCCTCGCCTGTCTGGCCCGCGGTCATGGCGCATACGCGACGACCTCTGGACACGACCATCACGCACCGGCCGTCGCCGCCTGCCACCCCGCGGCCCTTGGTCCCGCCACGAGCCTACCGCTGGGATTCGAGCCTGGGCCGTCGCTCCGGACGGCAGTGGTACTGCTCCCGATTGCGCCAGAGGGCGCTCACGAGCGCCTCGAGCCCGCCACCTTCGCGTCCTCTTTCCCTCCCGAAACGGACACGCCGCCTCCACGCGCCTGACGGGTGTTCCTCGGCACGACACTCGTCATCAGCCGTCCAAAAACAGCGTGGGGGATTCATGCGTAGGCTTCTCATGGCTGCAACCGCAGCCGTTGGTCTCACCCCGGCAGTGGGCCGGGCCCAACATCATGAACACGAACGCGATCACGGTGAGGTCCACTCCCACCGGGGTCCGGGGC